>NZ_PSUU01000099.1:0-1190 GCF_002932015.1 Rathayibacter sp. AY1H3 | reverse complement strand
TGAGCGACGCCCTCGCCCTGCACTCCTTCGCCGTCTCCCCCCGCTGACCGCTGCCGTTCCCCCGCTCTCGACGTCGCGGGTGCACACCGCACCCTCAGCGGAGACCATCCGCCCTCCCTCGACAGCGAAGGGCCGAGCCACGTCAGCGCACGCTCGCCCGCAGGGCCGAGCTCACCGCCGAATCGCGTTCCAGCGATTCGCCGTAGCGGTACGCTCCCCGCTCCACGAAACGCCCCACCTCGTACAGCCGACCGCGGAGCGGATGACGACGAAGGAGGAATCCGCTCAATCGAGCAGCAGCGCCGGTTCCTCCAGCACGCTGGCGACGTCGGCGACGAAGCGGCTGACCACGTCGCCGTCGACGACGCGGTGGTCGAAGGAGCCGCCGACCGTGGTGACGAAGCGGGGGCGGACCTCGCCGTCGACGACCCAGGGCTTCTGCTTGATCGTGCCGAGGGCGATGATCGCGACTTCGCCGGGGTTGAGGATCGGGGTGCCCGTGTCCATCCCGAAGACGCCGATGTTGGTGATGGTGATGGTGCCGTTCTGCATGTCGGCGGCGGTGGTCTTGCCGTCGCGGGCGTCGAGGGTGAGCTTCTCGAGGGCCTGGGCCAGTTCGAGGAGGCTCATCGACTGGGCGTCCTTGACGTTGGGGACGAGCAGTCCGCGCGGGGTGGCCGCGGCGATGCCGAGGTTGACGTAGTGGCGGACGACGATCTCGGTGTCGGTCCAGGCGGAGTTGACGGTGGGGTTGCGGCGGACGGCCCAGATGATGGCCTTGGCCATGATGAGCAGCGGCGAGACCTTGACGCCGGCGAAGTCGGGCGAGTTCTTGAGGCGCTTGACGAACTCCATGGTGCGGGTCGCGTCGACGTCGACGAAGACGCTGACGTGGGGCGCGGTGAACGCGCTCGTCGACATCGCGGCGGCGATCGCCTTGCGGACGCCACGCACGGGGATGCGCTCCTCGCGGTCGTCGCCCCAGGCGGGGGTCTGGATGTTGCGGAAGACGCTGGCCTGGGAGGCGTGGCGGATGACGTCGTCGCGGGTGACCTCGCCGGCGAGGCCGGTGGCCTGCACCTCGAGGAGGTCGACGTCGAGGTCCTTCGCGAGCTTGCGGATCGGCGGCTTCGCGATGACGGGGAGCGCGGCGGCGGCCGGCACGGAGGCGGGCCGGACCGGGGCCGTCG
>NZ_PSUU01000098.1:0-1207 GCF_002932015.1 Rathayibacter sp. AY1H3 | reverse complement strand
TCGGCCGCGCACCAGACGCGCGCTCCGTGGTCGAGTCCGCCGACGACGGGCTCCAGGTCGACGAGGCCGACGCCGAACTCGCGGCGCACCAGAGCGCGCGCCCAGGCGCCCGCCTCCTCGATCGTGTCCATCCCGCTCATGCTGACGCGCGGGCGCCCCGCGAGCAGGTGCTTGCGCGATCGGTGATCGTAGGCATGGGTGCGGGCTGAGCCGCGTCTCAGGCTCGCGCTCCGGGCCGCCCGACGAGGAACCACGCCATCGACCCCAGGAAGGGCGCCACCACGACGGCGATCGTCCACAGGCCCTTCCGCAGGGGATCGAGGCCGGAGCGGAGGACCTGCGCGACCGCGAGGATCGCGACTCCGAGATACGCGGCCCCGCACAGGGCGGCGACCACGCTGGTGCCGAGCAGTGACATGTCCATCGCCCGACGCTACGCGCGGCGCGGCGCTGCCGGATCCGCCGCGGGGCGGAGACTCCCGGCGATGCGCAGCGGGCCTCGCTCAGCGGCCGAGGACACCGGTGATCGTCCGCGCGCCGTCGGCGGGGAAGAGGGCGAGCCGCTGCTCCGTCCCCTGCTGCCGGACCGTGAGAACGGGAGCCGTGAGCGCGTGACCGTGGTGGTAGCCCGTCACCGACTCGGGGGCGTCCCCGGCGGTGAGGGGCAGGAACGCGATCGGCGAGAGGTCCGCGTCGGCGCGGAACAGCGAGAGCGCCCTCGCGGTGACGACGGCCAGCAGCACGGGGTCCGGCTTCGCCGCGCGCAGCGCCGGGAGGTCGACCGCGGCTCCGGCGACCGCGAGCGTCCGCAGCGAGGCCAGCGTCTCCGGAGTGTTCAGCACCGCGGTGACGCCGCCGTCCGGATGCTCGGCTCGCAGCCTCTCGAGCCTCGGCCGGGACCACCGCTCCTCGACGCGCCGCCGGAGCCCGAAGCCGAGCACCGCGACGATCACCGCGGCCACCGCGAGCACCACGCCCCACCCTCCGTAGAGCTGGAACGCCCGGGCGCCCGACCACGCCGCCGCGACGACCACCGTCGCCCCGAAGAACGCCTCGCTCCCGAGCGACCGCAGCCGGGTCGACTGCACCTCCTGCGTCACGGGCGCTCCTCCGGGTCGGGCGGACCTCCGGGCGGGTCGCGTCAGCGCATGATCGCACCGGCGCCTGCGGGTCGGGCGGGATCCGCCGCCTCGCGCGGGAGGCCGGC
>NZ_PSUU01000097.1:0-1600 GCF_002932015.1 Rathayibacter sp. AY1H3 | reverse complement strand
CAGTCGGCGTGTGCGCCCGACCGAGAGGACGGCGCCCGTCCGGGGCTCGGTCAGCACGCGGGTGACGGTCGCGGGGACGAGGCTCCGGGCGACGTCCGCCGGGATCGGGCCGTAGCCGTCGAGCTCGGCGGAGGCGTCGTCGGCGCCGGACGCGGTGCTCGCCGACAGGGTGACCCGCACCTCGGCGCGCACGCCGGTGACGAGGGTCGGAACGGGCCGATCGGCACCGACCGAGTCGGGCACCGTGCCGATGACGTCCGCATCGCAGAGGAGGTCGGCGAGAGCGTCGGCTCTCAGCTGGGCGAGGGTCCGCTCGTCGCCCGCTCGGGAGATCGCATCGACGGCGCCCGCCCCGGTGGTTCCGGCGGGCTCCGCTCCGGTCGTCCCGCTGGACTCCGCTCCGCAGGAGCCCGCTCCCGCGGCGGCGAGCGGCGGCGTCCCCTCCGCCGCGTCGCGGAGGATCCGGGCGATCCGGTCGAGGCGGCTGTACGCCCCCACGGCGACCGGGGCGGGGAGGAGGGCGCAGAGCGTCGCCATGCCGTCGACCTCGGGGGTCAGCCAGACCGCGCGGTCCTCGCGGGCACGTCGGTGGCGCTCGGCGAGGGGCTGCTCGTGGAGCTCCTCCCGCAGTCGGGCCAGAGCGCGCCGCAGCTGGGTCGGCGTGGTGCGGGCCGCGAGCTCGGCCGCCCGCGTATCGAACGCGGCGCGGGAGCCTGGGGGCAGGGTGGCCGCGACGGCGCAGACGACCTGGCCCGCCGCCCACCGCAGGCGCGCCCCGGCGAGGGCGGCGCGGGTGGCCGGCAGGTCTTCGACGAGGAGGCGCGCGTGGTCGAGCTCGCGGGAGGCGACCCGCTCGGAGACTCCGAGGGCGACGGCGAACTCCGCACGGATCGATCGCTCGGCGAGGTCGCTCGACGCGTGGGACGCCGAGCCGCGGGCGAACGACCCCGGATGCTCGAGCGCGGCCCGGTGCCCGGCGTGCAGCTCCTCGGCCGCGGCCAGGAGCAGCGGGGACGCCGAACGGGCCAGCGCGGCGGCCCGGTCGCCGCGAGCACGCACCTCGCTGAGCACCGCCTCCGCTGCTGTCGACCCGCTGATCATCGTCATACGTGTATTCAATCAGCGACCACCGACACGGAAGCGACGGATCGTCACATCCGTGGAGAACCGGCGTGAGGCCCTCCTGTGGAGGGAGGGATCACCGCAGCCGACGCCGCACATCCCCGCCGTCCTCGGGGCGGCGCGCGCAGGACACCGGCGCAACACCCCGCCATCCGCACCGCCTCACGCCCCCGCTCACGCGAACCGCACCGCCTCACGCACCCGCTCACGCGAACCGCGCCGCCACTCGCACCCACTCACGCGAACCGCACCGCCTCACACGCCCCCGCTCACGCGAACCGCACCGCCTCACACGCCCCCGCTCACGCGAACCGCACCGCCACACACGCCCCCCGCTCACCCGAACCGCACCGCCACACACGCCCCCCGCTCACCCGAACCGCACCGCCACACACGCCCCCGCTCACCCGAACCGCACCGCCACACACGCCCCCGCTCACCCGAACCGCACCGCCACACACGCCCCCGCTCACCCGAA
>NZ_PSUU01000096.1:0-1604 GCF_002932015.1 Rathayibacter sp. AY1H3 | reverse complement strand
CCGTCATCGCCTCCGATTTCGCGCGCACCGCGGGCATGCCGACCGAGGCGATCAGCGCGATCATGTCCTGCATCGCGAGCATCCCCGTGATCGGCGGGGGCCGTCCTCGGAGGCTAGGCGGGGCGGGGCGCGACGTCCGCCCGTTGACTTCCCAGGTGCGCGGCCGTGCTCGCGGGTCCGGGGGCGTTCGCCGACTCGAGGTCCGTTCTCCTCCGGCTCCCGCTCCAATCTCCTCCGGCTTCCGCGACTGTCCAGGAGTTGTCGCACTCGAGCTCGAGTGCGACGACTTCTGCGCACTCGGCGACGACCGCTGGGACAGGCCCGGCGGCTCGCGACCACGCGGAAGCGGCCGTACTGGAGCGCGAGTACGGCGACTTCGGAGCAGTGGCGACCGGCTCGAGTCTGCGGGTCCGCGAGTGCTCAGGAGTTGTCGCAGTCGAGGCCGAGTGCGACGACTTCTGGACAGTGGGGGGAGGGGCTCCGGGTGAGGGCTTGCGAGTGCTCAGGAGTTGTCGCAGTCGAGGCCGAGTGCGACGACTTCTGGACGGTGGGCGGCGTCCGAGCAGCGTCAGGGGCCCCGGCAGCACCCGTCAGGGACCCCGGCGGCACGGATCCGGGGCCCCGGCGGCACGCGTCGCGCCCGGCGCCCGCGACCTAGGGTGAGGGCATGCATCCGCTCGACGCCCAGGACCCGCTCGCGCACTGCCCCGAGCTGTTCGTCCGCACCCCCGAGGTCCGCTCCTACCTCGACGGCAACTCGCTCGGCCGGCCGCTGCGCGCGAGCGTCGCCCGGCTCGCGCGGTTCGCGGAGGAGGAGTGGGGCGGCCGCCTCATCCGCGGCTGGGAGGAGGGCTGGCTCGACATGCCGCTCGAGGTCGGCGACGCCCTCGGCTCCGCGGTGCTGGGAGCCGCGGCCGGCCAGACGGTCGTCGCCGACTCCACGACCGTCCTGCTCTACAAGCTCGCCCGCGCGGCGATCGCCCGCCAGGCGGAGCAGGGGCGCGACGAGATCGTCGTGGACACCGACAACTTCCCCACCGACCGGTACGTGCTGGAGGGCATCGCGGCCGAGACCGGCAGCACGCTCCGCTGGATCGACTCCGACCCCGGGAGCGGCGTCGGCCCCGACGACCTCGCCCCGGTGCTCGGCGAGCGGACGGCGCTGGTGCTGCTCAGCCACGTCGCGTACCGCTCGGGGTTCCTCGCCGACGCCGCGGCGATCACCGCTCAGGCGCACGAGGCCGGCGCGCTCGTGCTCTGGGACGCCTCCCACTCCGTCGGCTCGGTGCCGCTCGAGCTCGACGAGTGGGGCGCGGACCTCGCGGTCGGCTGCTCCTACAAGTACCTGAACGGAGGCCCGGGGGCGCCCGCGTGGGCGTACGTCGCGTCGCGGCACCAGGGCTCGCTCGCGCAGCCGGTGCAGGGCTGGATGGGCGTCGCCGACATGTTCGAGATGGGACCCGGCTACCGTCCGGCCGAGGGGATGCGGCGCTTCCTCAGCGGCACCCCGCCGATCACGGGGATGCTCGCGATGCAGGACATGATCGCGCTGATCGCCTCGGTCGGCATGCCCGCGGTGCGCGCGAAATCGGAGGCGATGACGG
>NZ_PSUU01000095.1:0-1612 GCF_002932015.1 Rathayibacter sp. AY1H3 | reverse complement strand
TCG
This sequence comes from Rathayibacter sp. AY1H3, assembly GCF_002932015.1. Lineage (NCBI taxonomy): Bacteria > Bacillati > Actinomycetota > Actinomycetes > Micrococcales > Microbacteriaceae > Rathayibacter > Rathayibacter sp. AY1H3. The sequence goes on along the minus strand of NZ_PSUU01000095.1, from coordinate 1,609 downwards.
CGCCGCCGTCGAGTACGACGACAAGCCGGACACCGGTCCCGCCTCGCCGCGCCTGATGGTCGTCGGGATGGTCGGCTGCGCAGCCGGGCTCGTCCTCTCGATCGCGGTGGCCGACGCGTACGGGGCGGAGGAGTCGCTGACGCTCACCGTCGACGGCCGCCCGCTCGCCGCTCGCGAGGTGATCGACCAGCACGGCACCCGGCTGCACGTGCTCGACGCGCCGGTCGGGCCCCTCGTCGTGGACTACTCCGCGCGCGTCCTGGGACGCCTCGCTCCGCTCGAGGGCGACGAGGTGGACCGGCTGCGGTACCTGCGGCCGAGCCGCTACGCCGAGTCGGACGTGCTGTGGGCGACGGCCCGGGCCGAGTTCGCCGGCCTCGCCGGGGCGGACCTCCTGCACGCGGTGAGCTCCTGGGTCGGCACGCGGCTGGCGTACGTCCCCGGCTCGAGCCTTCCGACGGACGGGGCCGAGCGGACGCTGCTCGCCCGCCGCGGCGTCTGCCGCGACTTCGCGCACCTCGTCGTCGCCCTCCTCCGTGCGCTGGACGTGCCCGCCCGACTGGCGGCCGTGTACGCCCCGGGACTGCAGCCGATGGACTTCCACGCGGTCGCGGAGGCCTGGATCGAGGGAGAGTGGCGGGCGGTCGACGCGACGACGCTCGCGCCGCGGTCGAGCCTCGTGCGGATCGCGACGGGACGCGACGCGGCCGACACCGCGTTCCTCGGCGTCTACGGCGGCATCGCGACGCTGCGCGAGCTGACCGTCGGCGCCGTGGCCGACGTGCTGCCGGGCGACGACCTCGACCGGCCCGTCTCGATCGGCTGAGCGGGCTCCGAGCCCGGCTACTCCGACTCGACGAAGCGCCGCCAGGCCCAGATCGACGTGCACACCGCGCTGAAGGCGACCACGGCGAAGAGCACCGGACCCGCTCCGCCGTCGGTCGACCAGGACGCGATGGTCGGGGTGAGCAGCACGAACAGCACGGTCGTCGCGAGGAGCGTGAGCCCGAGCCAGAGCAGCGGGGACCAGCGCAGGATGCTGCGGCCGGCGGGGCGCCCGACCGGGAACAGCAGCACCACGCTCGAGCCGACCGAGATCAGCGTGGTCGCGCTGAGCACCTCCGCGGCGAGCACGGAGCCGAACGAGCCGTCGGGCGGGACCACGGCGGAGGCGCCCCAGGCGAGTCCGGCGAGACCCAGCAGCGAGACGACGCGGACGGTGGAGAGCTTCGCGCGGTCGACGGCGGACGCGCCCTCGGGGAGGACGAGGCCGATCACCACGCCGAAGAGGAGCGCCGGGTCCAGTCCCGCGAAGCGCGAGACGAGAGCGGCCGCCGCGACCAGGAGCAGCGCGCGCGGAGCGGCGACGACGCCGATCCCGCTGACGCCGATCCGCCGGCCGACCAGCGCGGGGACGGCGGCGGCGACCGCGTTGACCACGGCGACGGCCACGATGACGGCGATCAGCAAGCGCAGGTAGGCGGGCTGGCCGTCGACGCGTCCCGAGAGCAGGACGAGCCCGGCTGCGCAGCCGACCATCCCGACGACCATCAGGCGCGGCGAGGCGGGACCGGTGTCCGGCTTGTCGTCGTACTCGACGGCGGCGCGA
>NZ_PSUU01000094.1:0-1641 GCF_002932015.1 Rathayibacter sp. AY1H3 | reverse complement strand
CGCGTTGTCGCGGAAGATCGTGTTCGCGAAGGCGTTGTAGGTCGAGACGGTGGCGGCCTCGAACGGGTCGGGCGCCGACTGCCCGGGCGCGAGCGGGAGCAGGCCCGCCGCGCCGAGCTGGTCGATCCTCCGCCCGATGCGCTCGCCGAGCTCGGCCGCCGCCTTGCGGGTGAAGGTGAGGCCGAGCACCTCCGACGGCGCCGCGTGGCCGTTCGCGAGGAGCCAGAGGACGCGGTTCGCCATCGTCTCGGTCTTGCCGCTGCCGGCGCCGGCGACCACGAGGGCCGGCTCGAGCGGCGCCTCGATGACGGCGCGCTGCTCGGCGGTGGGCGGGCGCAGGTCGAGGCGCTCGGCGATGGTCAGGGCGTCGATCACGGCAGCTCCTCCTCGGAGACGGCGGAGGGGTCGGGGTCGGCGGGGCCGGATGGATCGGCCGGCGCATCGGGATCCGGCTCCTCGGAGTCCTCCGGGTCCTCTGTCTCGTCGACCTCGTCGATCGCCAGGAGGCCGTCCCCCGGGACCTCGGGTACCGCGTGGATGCGGTACCGCAGGGCGTCGCCGGGGGAGAACGGGGTCGCGTCGAGCAGGCCCGAGAAGCCCGCCGCCGCCATGCCCAGGGCCGCGGCGCGGACGCGCTCGCGCAGCCGCTCCAGCTCCTCCTCGCCGAAGCGCTCCTGGACCACCTCGCGGTACGGCTTCCCGCGCACGCCCGTCGCCACGAAGAGCAGCTTCGCGCCTCCCCCGTCGGCCGGGTCGGCCGCCTCGATCGCCCCTTCGGCGACGGCGAGCTGGTAGCTGCCCAGCTGCGCGTGCTCGGCGATGTCGTCCTTGCGGGGGGTGCTGCGGCCCGTCTTGAGATCGACGATCGTGACGGAGCCGTCGGCCGCGCGCTCGACGCGGTCGATCGAGCCCCGCACCCGGGCGGGCGGGACGTCGAGCTCGAACTGCTGCTCGCGGCCGAGCACCACGCCTCCCCCGCGCTCGAAGTCGGCGAGATAGCCCGCGAGGCCGTCGATCAGCCGCCGTGTGACGCGCTTCTGCCGCTCCCCCAGCCAGGGCGACTCGAAGACCAGCTCGGGCCACCGCGACTCGAGAGCCGCCCACAGCTCCTGCGGATCGGGCCGCTCGGCGTTCTCGAGGACCCAGTGCACGAGGGTGCCGACCCCCATCGCCGTGCTCGTCGTGGAGCCGGAGACGGCGTCGACGAACCAGTCCAGAGGGGACCGCTCGAAGGCCTCGAGGCGGCTCGGCGAGACGGAGACGGGACGCTCGGGGTCGCCGACGTCGAAGAGCGGCTCCGTGGTCGAGGGCTCGAGCACCCCGGACCAGGAGGAGGGGTCGGCGCCCGGGACCTCCGCGAGCGCCAGGGCGCTGAGCCCTCGGATGGCGGCGGGAGCCTCGGTCGAGTCCGGCGTGGTGGCGGTCCGGCGCAGCGCCGCCACCGCCCCGCGCAGCGTGAGCGGCACTGCGGAGGCCGGATCGAGCCGCGGCGCGTCCGGCGGGGTGAGCCGGAAGAAGAGGGAGGGCGTCTCGTCCTCGCCCGCGACGGCGCTGAGCACGAGCTGCCGCCGGGCGCGGGAGGCGGCCAGGGCGAACATCCGGAGCTCGTCGTCGAGAGTGGCCTTGCGGGCGTCGAGCGGC
>NZ_PSUU01000093.1:0-2482 GCF_002932015.1 Rathayibacter sp. AY1H3 | reverse complement strand
CTGGGCGAGCGCTTCCCCGCCCCGGCTCGCGCCTAGGCTGGCGTCATGCATGGCGAGTACAAGGTCCCCGGCGGAAAGCTCGTGGTCGTCGACCTCGACGTGGTCGACGGGAGGTTCGCCGGGTTCCGCCTGGCGGGCGACTTCTTCCTCGAGCCCGACACGGCCCTCGACGACATCGATCGCGCGGTCGTGGGCCTCCCGGCCGAGACGGACGCGAAGTCCATCGCCGCCGCCATCCGGCAGGCGCTCCCGGCCGACGCGGTCCTGCTCGGCTTCACGCCCGAGGCCGTCGCGGTCGCGATCCGCCGCTCGCTGCAGAAGGCGACCAGCTGGCGCGACTACGACTGGCGCATCGTGCACGACCGGGCCGTCCCTCCCGCGACCCACCTGGCGCTCGACGAGGTGCTGACCGCCGCGGTCGGCGAGGGCCGCCGGGAGCCGACGCTGCGGATCTGGGAGTGGGACCAGCCCGCCGTCGTCATCGGCAGCTTCCAGTCGCTCCGCAACGAGGTCGACCTCGACAACGCGGCGAAGTACGGCGTCGACGTGGTCCGCCGCATCTCGGGCGGCGGCGCGATGTTCATGGAGGCGGGCAGCGTCGTCACGTACTCGCTCTACGTCCCCGGCGACCTCGTCCAGGGGCTGACCTTCGCCGACTCCTACGCCTTCCTCGACGAGTGGGCCGTCAGCGCGCTGCAGTCGCTCGGGATCGACGCGGTCTACCAGCCGCTCAACGACATCACCTCGCCCTCGGGCAAGATCGGCGGCGCCGCGCAGAAGCGCCTGGGCTCCGGCGCCGTCCTCCACCACGTGACCATGAGCTACGACATCGACGCCGAGAAGATGGTGCAGGTGCTGCGGATCGGCCGCGAGAAGCTCTCGGACAAGGGCATCGCCTCCGCCGTGAAGCGCGTCGACCCGCTGCGCAGCCAGACCGGGCTCAGCCGCGCCGAGATCATCGAGCGGATGAAGGCGACCTTCGTGCAGCTGCACGGCGGCGAGGCGGGGACGCTGACCGAGGAGGAGTACGCGGCGGCGGAGGAGCTGGTGCGGACGAAGTACTCGACTCCGGAGTGGCTGCGGCGCGTCCCCTGACCCGCGGGTCCGAGGCGGCGGTCGCCGGCGCGTGGCCCCGGAGTGGAACGCGGCGGACCGGACCGGCGGGCTCCCCTCAGCTCGCGAGGAGCTCCTGGTAGTCCGGGTGATCGGCGATGAACTCGGCGACGAACGGGCAGGCCGGGACGATGCGCCCGCCGAAGCGCTCGTGCGCGTCGTCGAGGGCCGCCTCGACGAGGGTCTCGCCGAGGCCCTCGTGGCGGTGCTCGGGCGCGATCTCGGTGTGGAGGAAGACCACGTCGCGGCCGCGGACGGCGTAGTCCGCGACTCCGACGGTCTCGCCGTCGAGCCAGAGCGTGTAGCGGGACGAGTCCTCGTCGTGGCGCACCTCGGAGATCATCGCGCCACTCTACGCCGGAGCCTCCCCGGCACCCGTCGAGCCCGGGCGCGAGGCGCGGAGCGTGTCGCCGGGCTCGCGCGCACTGGCACAATTGCCGGGTGCCCAGGACGATCCAGATCGCGGACGGCGTCCCGGAGTCGCGGAGCGCGGTGTTCCACGCCGACAACCTCGAGGTCCTGCCGCAGCTGGCCGACGGGGCCTTCACCGTCGTCTACCTCGACCCGCCGTTCAACACGGGCCGGGCGCAGGTGCGCACCTCGACCACCTCGGTGCGCTCCACCACCGGCACGATCGCCGGCTTCAAGGGGCGCAGCTACGAGCGGATCCGCGGCGACCTGCTCCGCTACGACGACCGCTTCGACGACTACTGGTCGTTCCTCGAGCCGCGTCTGGCCGAGGCGTGGCGGCTCCTCGCCGACGACGGCACCCTCTACCTCCACCTCGACTACCGCGAGGCGCACTACGCGAAGGTGCTGCTCGACGCGCTCTTCGGCCGCGAGTGCTTCCTCAACGAGATCATCTGGGCCTACGACTACGGAGCGAAGGCCACGCGCCGCTGGCCGACCAAGCACGACACGATCCTCGTCTACGTGAAGGACCCGCGCGGCTACCATTTCGACTCCGCCGCTGTGGACCGCGAGCCGTACATGGCCCCGGGCCTGGTGACCCCCGAGAAGGCCGAGCGCGGCAAGCGGCCGACCGACGTGTGGTGGCACACGATCGTCTCGCCGACCGGCCGCGAGAAGACCGGGTACCCGACGCAGAAGCCGGAGGGGATCCTCCGCCGCATCGTGCAGGCGTCCAGCCGCGAGGGCGACGCCGTCCTCGACTTCTTCGCCGGTTCCGGCACGACCGGCGCCGTCGCGCACGCTCTCGGCCGCCGCTTCGTCCTCGTCGACGAGCACGCCGACGCGGTCGCCGTCATGCGCCGCCGCTTCGCCGCCCTCGACCCGGCGCCGCTCTTCCTCTGACGCGGGCGCTCGCGACTCCTCAGACGTCGCCGTCCTCGCTCGCCACCCCCGCGAC
>NZ_PSUU01000092.1:0-2569 GCF_002932015.1 Rathayibacter sp. AY1H3 | reverse complement strand
CGCAGGACGCCCGGCCCGGGCAGCAGCCGGTGGTCACGCAGGAGGACCGCGCAGCGATCGCGCGCTACGACTACCTCCTCCGCACCGCCGACCCCGAGCCGCCGCGTCCGCGCCCTCGCCGTCGGAGCCGCGCTCGCCCTCGCCGCCGCGCTGCTCCCGGCGCAGGCCGCCGCCGCCGCCACTCCCGCCACCCTCTCGGTGCTGAGCCTCGGCGACTCCATCACCCAGGCCTACGGAACCTGCGGCTCCTTCGCGGACTGCCCCCGCAACAACTGGTCCACCGGCACCAGCTCCTCGGTGAACTCCTTCGCCTCGCGCCTGCGGACCGCGCTTCCCGGCACCACCGTCACGACCGCGAACTTCGCCACCACCGGCGACGTCGTCGCTCAGGTCCCCTCGCGGATCGACGCCGCGGTCGCCGCCGGCGTGCGGCCGGACGTCGTCACCCTGCTCATCGGCGGCAACGACCTCTGCTCGCCCGACAACCGCGTCGCCTCCGACGGCTACACGATGACCCCGGCGAGCACGTTCCGCACCGGAGCCTCCGCCGCGATCACGAAGATCCGCACCACGTGGCCCTCCGCCCGCATCGTCCTCTCGTCGATGCCGAACGTGGCCTCCGAGTGGTCGGTCGTGAAGACCGGAGTCGGTGCGCTCGTCTGGGCGGGCGGCGACCTCTGCCGGACCACGCGCGGCGTCAGCTCCACCGGCCGCAGGCTCAGCAGCACCGCCGCGGCCGCCTCCGCCGCTGCCGCGAGGACGCGGACGACGCAGTACAACACCGCACTGCAGACGGCGTGCAGCGCCGCCGGTCAGCTCTGCGACTGGGACGGCGGAGCGCTCACCGCGACCCCCGTCACCAAGGGCCTGATCGGGACCACCGACTACTTCCACCCGAGCGTCGCGGGTCAGGCGAAGATCGCCTCGATCCAGTGGGCGGCGTCGAACTTCTCGAAGTAGCGGCCTCCGGAGCGGCCGCTCACGCGTCGAGCGGCCGCTCACCCTCGCGGCGGCGACGCTGCTCCTCGGCGAGCCGCGCGTAGTGCGCCTCCTCGCGCTCGAGGTCGGCGAGCTGCTCCTCGGTGCTCTTCGGAGCGGGCCGCACCACCATCGGCGGCGGCGCCTGCTTCCGGCGGCGGGGCACTCGGCCGCCCGGCACGAAGGATCCGCCGTCGCCGCGCTTCCAGTCGTGCCCGAGCAGGAACCACAGCGAGACGCCGATGAGCGGGAGGAAGAAGATCAGCAGGATCCACACGATCTTGGGCAGGTTCTTGATGACGTTGTCCGGCTGCCGCACGACGTCGACCAGCGCGAGCACGGTCAGGACGATGATCACCAGCGAGAAGACGAACCCCATGCAGTCGAGGGTACGACGCCGAGGGCTCCCCGTCGCCGCTGTGTCGGCCGACGTCCGTGGCGCCTGCGGTCGAGGAGCGGCTCCGACGCATCCGCCCCGTGCCTCCGCGCTGTTCGGCGCCGATCCCGCGCACATGCCTGCTCCCCACGAACGCGTGCCACCATCGGACGATGACCGAGACGCCGCCCGCCCCCGCCTCGACGCCGGCGAGGAAGCGCCTGACCGCCGCGCGTCTCGCCCTGCTCGCCGGCCTCGTCCTCGCCGTCGCCGGACTCGCGGCCCTCGCGCTCGTACCGCTGCAGTACGCGAACATCGACCGTCAGGGCTTCGACGACGTCTGCAGCGTCAGCCTGGGCGGCGTCCCGCCCGAGGCAGGCGACCTGGTCCGCGGCTTCTGGTCGTGGTGGCCGCTGGGCGCGGCGTGCGAATGGACGCTGCTCGACGGCACGACGGTGGTCGACCTCCCCGACTGGTCGACGACCGCCGTCGCGATCGTGGGGGCCGCGCTGCTCGTCGTCGGCGCGGCGCTCGCGATCGAGTCGCCGCTCCTCCGCCGCCGGCGCGCTCCGGTCCCGTCCGCCTAGCGATCGAAGAGGTTCCCGAGGTCGCCGAGCCCCGGCAGCTGGAAGTCGGAGCCGAACTCCGACACCTGCTCCCCCAGCCCGGACACGTGCTCACCCGCACCGGAGACGAACTCTCCCGCGCCGCCCGTGATGTCACCGAAGTCGCCCAGATCGCCGAACCCGCCGGCGAGGTTCTCGAAGTCCAAGCCGAGGCCGGACGCCTGCGCGAGCAGCGGACCGGCGACGCTGCTGATCACGGCGCCGCCCGCGACCGCCGCGAGCAGTCCGCCCGCCGCGCCGAGCCCGATGCCCGCCGCCGCTCCGACGCCGGCACCCGCGAGGGCGCCGCGGGTCCCCGGCTTCGAGAACATCTTCTTGAGGAACCCCGGATCGTTCGCCTCGCCGCGCGTCGCCGCGCGCGCCAGGTCCTCGGGGGCGGAGGACCGCGGCTGCTCGTTCGCGGGCAGCTCGTCGCGGAGGCGCGCCTCGACCTGGGTGCGCTGCGCCGTCGTCAGCTTCGCGAACGCGTCCCGGTGCACCTGCTCGAGCTGCTCGGGGTCGGCGGTGCGGAGGAGGTAGTCGTAGCGCGCGATCGCTGCGCGGTCCTCCTGCGTGACCACCGGCTGCTGCCCGGGCCGGGCGTCCTGCG
>NZ_PSUU01000091.1:0-3284 GCF_002932015.1 Rathayibacter sp. AY1H3 | reverse complement strand
CTCCGGGTCGGGCGGACCTCCGGGCGGGTCGCGTCAGCGCATGATCGCACCGGCGCCTGCGGGTCGGGCGGGATCCGCCGCCTCGCGCGGGAGGCCGGCTCAGCGCCCGCGCCGCGCCCGCGGATCGGTGAGGAGTCGGACCGGGGGGAGGTCGGCCAGGTCGGGGGACACGAAGCCGAGCACGTCGGAGTGGTGGTCGGCGGAGGCGCGGCGGAGGAAGGACCAGCACTTGAGCGAGGACGGGCGCCGGTCGAGGGGGAGGGGAGCGGCCTCCACGATGACCACGGTGGCGGAGCGGTGCAGGATCCGCACGGGCACGCGGCTCTCGCGGCCGTCGACGGTCCAGCTGGAGACGCCGCGGATGCGGCCGTCCTCGCGGTCGACGCCGACGGTGAGGACGCTCCGGAAGTCGTCGGACGCGGCGCCCATGCCGATCTGGAAGTCCCCGTCGGCGCCGTCGAGCACGAAGGCGACGTCGAGTCCGCGGCGGTGGCGGACGGTGAAGGTGGCGAGCAGGGGACCGCTCCCGAACCTCGGGGCCTCGTCGCGGGCCTGCCGGACACGCTGCTCCGCGTCGTCCCTGTCCATGGAGCCACTCCTGCCGTTCGGGCGGAGCGGGGCCCGCGCGCCCGTCGAGCTAGGGGGAGCGGGACGGCGTCACCCCGCGCGAGGCAGCGTCACCCGGAAGCGGGCGCCGACGGGCCCCGCCTCCGCCACGAGGTCGCCGCCGAGGGCCCGGGCCAGCCCGCGCGCGATCGGCAGGCCGAGGCCTGAGCCGCCGTCGGCGCGGTTGCGGGCGTCGTCGAGGCGGACGAGGCGGTCGAAGACGCGCTCGCGGTCGGCCTCGGCGATGCCGGGGCCGTCGTCGTCGACGGTGATCGTGACGGAGTCGGCGGCCGCCTCGACGGCGACGTCGATCCGGGAGCGGGCGAAGCGGGCGCCGTTCTCGAGGAGGTTGCCGAGCACCTGAGCCAGCCGGTCGGCGTCGGCGCTGACCAGGAGCGGCTCGGCGGGCCGGTGCAGCTCGATCGCGAGGCCCGGGCGGCGCAGCTCCTGGCGCTCGATCGCGGCCTCGGCGACGCCCGCGGGGTCCAACGGACGCGACTCCACAGCCAGGCCCTCGTCCAGCCGCGCCATCAGCAGCATGTCCTGGATGAGGCGACCCGCGCGCAGCGACTCCCGCACGACGTGCACCGAAAGGCGCTCGCGCTCCTGCTCGCCGCCGTCGGCGCGGACGAGCGCGTCGGCGGCGGCCTGGATGCCGGCGACCGGCGTCCGCAGCTCGTGCGCGGCGTCCGAGACGAACGCGCGCATCCGCTGCTCCGCCGCGAGGGCCGTCGCCTCGGCGGCGAGGGCGCTGCGCTCGGCCTGCTCGAGGTCGTCGAGCATCTCGTCGAACGCGGTCGCGGTGCGGCCGAGCTCGGTCCGCGGACGGGAGGGGCGCAGCCGCCGCCCGCGGTCGCCGTGCGCGATGTCGCGGGCCACGTCGGTCATCCGCTCCAGGGGTCGAAGGGTTGCGCGGACCACGACGATCAGCGCGAGCGCGGCCAGCAGGAGGAACACGGCCGACGCGCCGAGCAGGATCCCGTTCAGCTGCGCGAGGGTGCTGCCGACCGACCCGGCCTCGCTGGTGAGCTGGAGTCGGGTGCCGTCGCTGAGGGTCGACTCGAGGGTGATCAGCTCGTCGTCGGCGGCGACGCTGCTCGAGACGACGGTGACGGCGGCGGAGGCGGCTCGGGGCGGGACGGCTCCGGAGGAGAAGCTCGTGCCGGGCGGCGACGGCGGCTCTCCGAGCTGATCGGCGGCTCCCGGGCCCAGTCGCAGCTGCTCCGGACTCGGCCCGGCCACGACGTCCTCGCCCTCGGGGCTCGTGATCCGCACCGAGACGCCCTGCGCCGAGAGGCGGGAGGCGAGGGCGTCGTCGGCGATCGTGCCGACCAGCGCGGCGGCGGCGGCGGCGCGGTCCTGCAGCCGCTCCTCGATCTGGTCGCGGAGGCGCTCGCCGAGCACCGCCTGCACCGTCGCCGAGAGGGCCAGGAGCAGCACGGCCAGCAGAGCGAGCACGGCCAGGACGGTGCGGAGGCGGAGCGAGCCGGTCCGCAGCGCGCCCGGCTGGGCGCGGTTCACGCCTCCACCCGGTAGCCGAGGCCGCGGACGGTGTGCACGAGCCGGTCGCCGTGCGCCTCCATCTTCTTGCGGAGGGAGCTGAGGTGCACCTCGACGAGGTTCGGGTCGACGTGGTCGTAGCCCCAGACCTGCGTGAGGATCTGGGTCTTGGTGAGGGTGCGGCCGCGGTTCCCGGCGAGGAAGGCGAGGAGGCGGAACTCGGTCGCGGTGAGGTCGAGGGCGACGCCGCCGCGGCGGGCGCGGCCCGACTCCGGGTCGACGACGAGGTCTCCGATCTCGACGACGGACGGGATGCGGCCGCGGCGGCGCAGCACGGCGGTCACGCGCTTGACGAGCTCGGCGAGCACGAACGGCTTCACCACGTAGTCGTCGACGCCCTCGTCGAAGCCGCGGAGGCGGTCGTCGACGGCGTCGCGGGCGGTGAGCATGATCACCGCCGCGTCGCTGCTGCGGCGGATCCGCTCGGCGAGCACGATGCCGCTCGGGCCGGGGAGCATCCAGTCGAGGATCACCAGGTCCGGAGCGAAGGTGCTCAGCTCGCGGGCGAGGTCCTCGCCGGAGACGAGACCGCGGACCGTGAAGCGCTCGCTGCGCAGCGCGGTCTCGACGGAGGAGCGGATGGCGTCGTCGTCCTCGATGAGGAGCACACGGGCGGAGGAGGGCATGTGCTCGAACCTAGGGGGCGCGGATCGGGGCGCACCCGGCGTCTGCTGTGGAGGGTCTGTTCTTAAGTCCGGCTTCAGATTCGCCTTCGAATCTGAAATGGAACCGGCCGCAACCGATCCCGAACGGGGTCGGCACCGGGCCGGAACGAGGAGACACCCATGACCGAGTCGACCACCCCCGCCGAGAAGGGCTCGAGCTTCGGGCCGCGCCGTCCGAAGAAGCGCGCCCTGACCATCGGCATCGCCGTCGGCGCCCTCGGACTCGTCGCGCTCGGCTCGACCGCCGCGTTCGCCGCGACGCCGTCGAGCACGCCGACCTCCAGCGCCACACCGCTGCACTCCACCTCGACCGACACTCCGTCCACCGGTGCGCCGTCGACCGGTGCGCCGTCGACGGCGCACCGGTGGACGGAGTGTCGGTCGAGGTGGAGTGCAGCGGTGTGGCGCTGGAGGTCGGCGTGCTCGACCGCCGCGTTCGCCGCGACGAGTCCG
>NZ_PSUU01000090.1:0-3564 GCF_002932015.1 Rathayibacter sp. AY1H3 | reverse complement strand
CTCCGGGTCGGGCGGACCTCCGGGCGGGTCGCGTCAGCGCATGATCGCACCGGCGCCTGCGGGTCGGGCGGGATCCGCCGCCTCGCGCGGGAGGCCGGCCGACCCCGCCTGCTGACGGCACGGCGCCGACGCCCCCGAGCGACGGCTCGGCACCGACGCCGCCGACGGATGCGCCGACCCCGCCCCCGTCCGACCCTTCACAGCAGGAGACCACCCATGCGCAGACGATTCATCCCCCTCGCCGCCGTCCTGGCGTCGACCGCCGCCCTCACCGGCTGCAGCGGCTTCGGCGGAGGAGGCGGCGGTTCGGCCGACGCCGACTCGATCACCTTCACCACCTGGGCCAGCGAGTCCGAGCAGGCGGCCTTCGAGTCGCTGATCACCGACTTCGAGGCCGAGCACGAGGGGGCGAGCGTCGAGCTCAACGTCGTCCCCTACGACCAGATGTTCAGCAACATCGACGCGCAGCTGTCGTCGGGCGAGGCCCCCGACGTGTTCCGCGTCGACTACGGCAACCTCGGCGTCTACTCCAGCCAGGAGCAGCTGCTCGACCTGACCGACCGGATCGACGACTTCGACTCCTTCACGCCCGCGTTCCAGGAGGCCGTCTCCTTCGAGGGGAAGCCCTACGGCGTCCCGCACCAGACCGACGTGTCGGCGCTGCTGGTGAACACGCAGCTGCTCGCGGCGGCCAGCATCACCGACGTGCCGACCACCGCCGACGAGGCGTGGACCTGGGAGGAGTTCGCCGACGCCTCCGCGAAGCTGCGCGCGAGCCTGCCCGCCGAGCAGTACCCGTTCGTCTACAACTGGCAGCTCGGCGGCACGCCCCGCTGGCTGAGCTGGCTGTTCGAGGCCGACGGCACGCTCCTGGAGGAGGACGGCACCACTCCGGCGATCGACTTCGCCGCCGGCGCGAAGGCGCTGGACTTCACGAAGAGCTTCTTCGACAACGACTGGGTTCCGCCGACCAGCTCGGTGAAGTCCGCCACCTACGCCGACTCCTTCTTCACGGAGCAGACCGCGGCGATGGCGTTCGCCGGGTCCTTCCTCGTGCCGGACATCGACGACCTCGCCGACTTCGAGTGGACCGCCACGCCGATGCCCGTCGACGAGCGCGGCGCGACCGACCTCGGCGGCAACGCCCTCGTCGCCACGGCCGACACCGACAACCCGGAGCTCGCGACCGAGTTCCTCTCGTTCATGACGCAGGCCGACACCATGGCCGAGTTCTGCGCGGCGACGAACGAGCTGCCCACCCGGTCCGACATCGACCCCGCGTCGATCGACTTCGCGGTGCGCCCGGACGTGATGCCCGTGTTCGTCGAGCAGGCCGCGACGATCACCCCGCGGGACGTGCAGCAGCTCACCTCGCCGTTCCTCGCGAAGATCTCCGTCGCGATGCAGGACCAGCTCGAGGAGGCGTTCGTCGGCGGACGCAGCACCGAGGAGACCCTCTCCGGCCTCGACGCGGCCATCCAGCAGGCGACCAGCTGATGACCGCCACCACCCTCCGCGGCCGGGCGGGCTCCTCCGCCCGGCCGCGGTCGGCCCGCAGGCGCGAGGCCCTCGCCGGCTTCGGCTTCGTCGGCCCGAACCTGCTCCTGATGGCGCTGTTCCTGTTCGTGCCGATCCTCTGGGCGATCCAGCTCTCGTTCCAGGAGTCGCGCGGCTTCGGCACGCCCGAGTGGGTCGGCTTCGCGAACTACCTGCGGATGGGCGCCGACCCGGTGTTCTGGCAGAGCCTGGGCAACACGCTCCTCTTCACCGCGGTCACCGTGCCGCTCGAGCTCGCCGGCGGCCTCGGCCTGGCCGTGCTGCTCAACTCCGTGCTGCCCGCCCGCGGGATCTTCCGCACGGTGATCGTGCTGCCCCTGGTGATCTCGGGCGTCGCCTCCGGGATGATCGCGGTCACGATCTTCAGCGAGTCCTCGGGCATCGTGAACAAGGTGCTGAGCTCGCTGGGCGCCTCGCCGGTCGCGTGGCAGTCGGACGGCTCCGCGGCGATGATCTCGGTGATGCTGACCGCGGTGTGGCTGCGGATCGGCTTCAACATGGTCATCTACCTGGCGGGCCTGCAGAGCGTCTCGCCCGAGCTCTACGAGGCCGCGCGGATCGATGGAGCGACGCGCTGGCAGCAGTTCCGCGCACTGACGGTGCCGCTGGTCGGCCCGTCCACCTTCTTCCTGCTGATCATGAACGTGATCGCCTCGTTCCAGGTCTTCGACATCGTCTTCGTGATGACGGGCGGCGGCCCCGGCTTCTCCACGTCGGTGCTCGGCACCTACGCGTACCGCAACGGCTTCCAGGTCCGAGAGCAGGGCTACGGCGCCGCGCTCGGCGTCGTCATCCTGCTGGTCTCCCTCGCCTTCACCTACCTGCAGTGGCGCACGAGCCGCACGCGCGACCTCGTCGACTAGGAGCCCTCATGTCGTCCTCCACCGTCACCACGCCCGCCGCGGTCGCCGCGGCCACCGCCCGCGAGACCCCGCGCCGGCGCCCCTCCCGCCGCGACGGCTCCCGCTCCGGACTCGTCATCCGCCTCGTCGTCGCGATCGTCGCCTCGGCGATCGTGTTCTTCCCGCTGTACTGGATGCTCGTCATCGCCTTCTCGCCGCGCGGCGAGGTGTTCGCGCCCGGCCCGCCCCGCTTCTGGCCGAGCGAAATCTCGTTCGAGAACTTCGCGACGGTGTTCGCGCGATTCCCCGTGGGCGAGTGGTTCGTCAACTCGGTCGTGATCGGGGCGTTCGTCACGGTGTTCACCGTCGTGGTGAACCTTCTGGCCGGCTGGGGCTTCGCGCGGCTGCGCTTCCCGGGGCGGAACCTGCTGTTCCTGCTCGCACTGGCCACGATGATGATCCCGGTGCAGGCGATCATGGTCGCGCAGTTCAAGCTCGTGACCGGACTGCAGATCTACGGCACCTACTGGTCGGTGATCCTGCCCGGAGCGGCGGCGGCCTTCGGGATCTTCCTCGCCCGGCAGTTCTTCCTCTCCATCCCGGAGGAGCTGATCGAGGCGGCGCGGATCGACGGCGCCGGCCACCTGCGGGTGTTCCTGCAGATCGTGCTGCCGCTCTCGAAGCCGCTGATCGCCGTCCTGATCCTGCTGACTCTGCTCGGCAGCTGGAACGACTTCGCCTGGCCGCTGATCGCCCTGAAGGACAACGAGCTGTTCACGCTGCCGATCGGCCTGCTCTACCTCAAGGGCCAGTCGACGCCGGACTACAGCGCGAGCATGGCGCTGGCGCTGGTGTCGGTGCTGCCGATGGTGCTGCTGTTCCTGCGCTTCCAGCGCTACTTCGTGCAGGGGTTCGCGCGCAGCGGCATCCGGTGAGGTCGGGCGGCGGCACGGGCGGGGGCACGGGCGGAGTGGAGCGGTCGCCGCGGCGGGGCGCTCCTGACCGGACGGGGCAGGAGAGGACGTGGAAGGAGAGGACAGAGCAGGGCCGGAGAGGACGGGGCAGGAGAGTGCCGACGGACGCGGCGGGCGGCGCGTGCGCCACTGCAGGTAGGTGAAGGCGAGGGAGACCAGCAGGATGACGACGCCGAGCGCGGCGCCGTAGC
>NZ_PSUU01000009.1:0-92751 GCF_002932015.1 Rathayibacter sp. AY1H3 | reverse complement strand
AAATTGGCATTGAACATAGTGCACGCTGTTGAGTTCTCAAGAATCGGACACATCCCGCCTCCACACCAGAACGGTGCTTCACAACGAAAGTGATCGAAGTTTGCTGTACGAGGGCGTGAGCCACTCGATTTGTCTTGCTTGCCGAG
This sequence comes from Rathayibacter sp. AY1H3, assembly GCF_002932015.1. Taxonomy (NCBI): domain Bacteria; kingdom Bacillati; phylum Actinomycetota; class Actinomycetes; order Micrococcales; family Microbacteriaceae; genus Rathayibacter; species Rathayibacter sp. AY1H3. Next base: position 92,605 of record NZ_PSUU01000009.1, on the reverse strand, counting down.
ACCGGTTAGGCTTGTCGGAACCGGAGTCCCGATCGCCTCCGTGGCAACTCGACTAACTTAGCACATCCGCAGGCCGTGTCAAGTCCGGCTTCTTTGTGGTGTTCGCTGCGCGATCGAGGACCGCACCGCTGCACCGGGCTCGGCCGTGAGGCCTTGCAACGAAGCCGGGACCGTGTCCCGTGGAGGCTTTGCATCTTACGCTCGCGATCCCGCAGTCTTCAAGAGACGAATCTCTAACAGGCCTGGGAGCGAGGGGATGGTCCCCGCTTGAGGTGGGCCAGCTGGTCTCGACGCTCTGCGCCTGACTCCCGCTTGCCGCTCCTTTGGGGTGACGAGGAGTTACATTACGTCGGGCCTCGGCCGAGCGGCAAATCGCCTGCGTCCCGGGCGTGTCGCGATTCAAGGGCTCTGCGTCGCTGAGTGTCCGACTCGGTACCCGACACCGGACATCCGGCTACCGGCTACCGGCTACCGGCTACCGGCTACCGGCTACCGGCTACCGGCTACCGGCTACCGGCTACCGGCTACCGGCTACCGGCTACCGGCTACCGGACACCGGACACCGGACACCGAGCTGATGAGACCGCCGACGCCGTCATCATCCGCGTCCGCTCGAGGAGAGCGGGCACGCGGTCAGCGGACGAAGGCCCCGGCGAAGCTCTTCTTGCCGCGACGGAGGACGGCGATCCCATCGATCAACGGGAGCTCGCCGAGCGTGACGGTCTCGGACGGGAGGGCGGTGTTGTTCACCGAGAGCCCGCCCTGGGCGAGAGCCCGCCGCGCCTCCCCCGTGCTGGCGACGAGTCCGGTCTCGACGAACGCCTGCAGCGCCGGCGTCTCCGGGGTCGCCTCCATCGAGGGCACCGCCTCGAGTGCGCCGCGGAGGATGACCGGGTCGATCCCCTCGAGCGAGCCCTTGCCGAAGAGCGCGGCCGAGGCGTCGATCACCGAGCGCGTCGCCTCCGCTCCGTGCACCAGCGACGTGACCTCCCAGGCGAGCGCGCGCTGCGCCTCCCGGCGGAACGGCTCGTCGGCAGCGGCCTTCTCCAGGCGCTCGATCTCCGTGCGCGGCAGGAAGGTGAAGATCCGCAGGCGGTCGGCGACGTCACGGTCGTCCGTGTTGACCCAGAACTGGTAGAACGCGTACGGGCTGGTGAGCTCGGAGTCGAGCCAGACGGCGTTGCCCTCGCTCTTGCCGAACTTGGTGCCGTCGGAGTTCATCACCAGCGGTGTGCCGATCGCGTGGACCGACACGCCCTCCGTGCGGTGGATCAGGTCGGTCCCGCTCGTCAGGTTGCCCCACTGGTCGCTGCCGCCGGTCTGCAGGACGCACCCGTACTGCCGGTAGAGCTCCAGGTAGTCGAGTCCCTGCAGGATCTGGTAGCTGAACTCGGTGTAGCTGATCCCCGCGTCGGAGTTGAGGCGGGCGCTGACCGCGTCCTTCTTGAGCATCGTCCCCACACGGAAGTGCTTCCCGATCTCCCGCAGGAAGTCGATCGCCGACAGCGGAGCGGTCCAGTCGAGGTTGTTGACCAGGCGCAGCCCGTTGTCGCCGCCCGCGGGAACGAACCGGGACACCTGCGCCTGGAGGCGCTCGACCCACGCCGTCACCGTCTCGCGCGAGTTCAGCGTCCGCTCGGCCGTCGGACGCGGATCCCCGATCAGCCCGGTCGAGCCGCCGACGAGCCCGAGCGGCCGATGCCCGGCCAGCTGGAGCCGGCGCATGACGATCAGCTGCACCAGGTTCCCGAGGTGGAGGCTGGGCGCGGTCGGGTCGAACCCGCAGTAGTAGGTGATCGGCTCCCCCGACAGCAGCTCGCGCAACGCTCCCGCATCGGTCGACACGTGCACCGAGCCTCGCCAGACCAGCTCGTCCCACACGGAGTCGAAGGCGGGGTCGAGCCGCGGGCTCGTCGCGGACCCGGGGAGGTGCTGGTCGATCACCCGACCAGGCTACCGCGGCGGGAAGGAGCCGGTCTCCGGGAGTCAAGCGCACAGGCTTGATCCGGGGCGATCAAGTGCCGATACTTGATCGAGGAGGTCCGATGTTCGTCATCACCGCGGATCAGCGCGACAGCAGGCACGACCACGACCGCGTGGACCAGGCGATCGCGAGCCTGATCGACGACGGTCGAGCGTCGTTCGTCCTGCCCCCGGAGCGGACGGCGGGCGACGAGTTCCAGTGCGTGCTCGACCGGGCCGATGCCGTCGTCGCGCTCGTGCTCGAGCTGCACCGGACCGGCCACTGGAGCATCGGCCTCGGGATCGGCCCCGTCGACCGGCCACTCCCCGCGACCACGAGAGCGGCGACCGGGGAGGCGTACTTCGCGGCGCGCCGGGCGGTCGAGGCGGCGAAGGGCCGGCCGACGCGCTTCTCCCTCGATCCGGACGCACCGGGAACGGCGGCGCCGGCACCGGCGGACGTCCAGGCGCTGATCGATCCGCTCCTCCTGCTGCGCGACGCGCGCTCCGAGGCCGGCTGGCAGATCGTCGACCTGCTCGAGAGCGGCCTCTCCCAGAAGGATGCGGCCGAGCGCCTCGCCGTCAGCCCGCAGGCGGTCAGCCTCCGGGTCCGCGCGGCGAGTGCTCGAGTCGACGCTCCCGCCCGTGACGCGCTCGCGCGCCTGCTGACAGTGGTTGACCGTACGCTCGACCCCACCGACGAGAGGACACCCCGATGACGGCACCCCCCGGATCCCCCGCCCTGCTCCTCGCCTCCGCGCTGCAGTCCGCCTCGTGGACGGGCGTGGTGCTCGTGCTGCTCGCCGGACTCGCCGGTGCGGTGCTCGCCGTGCGCCTTCGCCGTCCGCAGCTCGCCTGGATCCCCCTCGTGGCGGCGGCCGCCGCCTTCCTGCTCACGGCGGTCGCCGGACCGTCCGCGCCCCCGATCCACTCCGTCCTGGTGGCGGTGCTGGCCTTCGCGCTGGCGATCGCGGGCGGCGGGCCGGTCGTGCTGCTCACCCTCCGGCTCGCGACGGCCGACTCCCGCAGCGGCAGCCACGGCGGCATCATGGTCGCCGGAACCTCCCGCCCCGCCGCCGGGAGCGCGCCCTCGGCGATCGGCCAGCCGATCGAGGTGCTGCGCGGGGGGACGACGATCGGGGTCCTCGAGCGGATCGCGACGGCCGGCGCACTGATGAGCGGTCTCCCCGAGGGGATCGCGGTCGTGGTGGCGATCAAGGGCGTCGGCCGCTTCAGCGAGCTCGCCTCCCCGGAGGCGCGCGAGCGGTTCATCATCGGCACGCTGGCGAGCCTCGCCTGGGCGGCGGCTCTCGGCGTTCTCGCCCGGCTCTACCTCGCGGGCTGAGCTCCGGGCCGCCGCCGGGGCACTGCTCTCCGGTAGGGCGAGACGGTGGGGTCGCCCGGGATGCTGAAGCGCCACGGGAAGTCGTCCCCGCCGCCCGGGCCCGAGACGCCGGTGCGCGGGCCCGCCGCCACGGAGGACGGCCTCTCCCCCGGCAGCAGCTCGAACGCCGCCTCGAGTGAGTCGCCCGACTCGGTGAGACGGACTCCGAGGGCCTTCGCCAGCCGTGCGGGTCCGCGGGCCAGATCCCGGCTGCGAACGGGTCCGCGCCGGATCATCGCGAGATCCTCCCCCGATACGACCTCGCCGGCGCGCAGCAGCACCGCCGACGCCGTGCCCGCCGGGGAGCAGACGATGTTCACGCAGGTGTGCATCCCGTAGGTGAAGTACGCGTACACGGACCCGGGCGGACCGAACATGGGAGCCGTCCGGGGTGTCGGTCCGCGGAGCGCATGCGAGCCCGGATCCTCACCGGTTCCGAGGTACGCCTCGACCTCGGTCAGCCGGACGCCGACCACGCCCTCCGGCGTGCGGTGCAGGAGGACGCGGCCGAGCAGCTCCGGTGCCACCTCGAGGGCCGAGCGCGCGAGGTCGGGGAGGTCGGCGCTCAGAAGAAGCTCTGGCCCGACACGAGGGTGATCACGATCACCGCGACGATCACGACTGCGGCGACGAGCACCAGAGTCCGCTGCTGCCAGGGGCGCAGCGGCGGACGGCCGTCGTCGCCCGGCGCTCCTCGAAGGGTCACGGGCGCTCCCCCCGGAGGGATCCGCGCACGACCCGGACGCGCTCGGTCAGCCGGGCGAGCTGCTCCGAGACGCGGTCGGGAGCCGTGCCGCCGACACCGTCCCGGCTCGCCACCGATCCCTCGATGCTGAGAACGGAGCGCACGTCGGGCGTGAGCAGCGGCGACACCGAGGCGAGCGCGGCGTCGTCGAGATCCTCGAGCCCCCTCCCCTGCGACTCCGCCAGCTTGACCAGCTCGCCGGTGATCTCGTGGGCGTCCCGGAAGGGCACGTGCTTCTTCACGAGCCACTCGGCCACGTCGGTCGCGAGGGAGAAGCCCTGGGGCGCGAGCTCCGCCATCCGGTCGGTGTGGAAGGTGAGGGTCGCGATCATGCCGGTGAACGCGGGCAGCAGGACCTCGAGGGTCGTCACCGAGTCGAAGACCGGCTCCTTGTCCTCCTGCAGGTCGCGGTTGTAGGCGAGCGGCAGCGCCTTGAGGGTCGCGAGCAGCCCGGTGAGGTTGCCGATCAGCCGGCCGGACTTCCCCCGGGCGAGCTCGGCGATGTCGGGGTTCTTCTTCTGCGGCATGATCGAGGACCCGGTCGAGTAGCCGTCGTCGAGCGTGACGAAGGCGAACTCCCGCGTGTTCCAGAGGATGACCTCCTCCGCGATGCGCGAGACGTCGATCCCGATCATGGCGCTGACGAAGGCGAACTCGGCGACGAGGTCGCGGCTGGCCGTCCCGTCGATCGAGTTCGGCACGCTCGACGCGAAGCCGAGATCGCGGGCGACCGCCTCGGCGTCCAGGCCGAGGGTCGAGCCGGCGAGGGCGCCCGAGCCGTAGGGCGAGACGTCCGCCCGGACGGCCCAGTCCCGCAGGCGCTCCAGATCGCGCAGCAGCGCCCAGCCGTGGGCGAGCAGATGGTGCGCGAGGAGCACGGGCTGAGCGTGCTGGAGGTGGGTGCGCCCGGGCATGATCGCCGTCGGGTGCGCCGCCGCCTGCGCGGCGAGGGCGTCGATGAGCTGCACCACCAGCTCCGAGACGAGCGCCGCGTGGTCGCGGAGGTACATCCGGACGAAGGTGGCGATCTGGTCGTTGCGCGAGCGCCCCGCGCGGAGCTTGCCGCCGAGCTCGGGACCGGCTTCGAGCATCAGGCCGCGCTCGAGGGCGCCGTGCACGTCCTCGTCCGACTCGTCGGCGGCGAAGCTCCCGTCGGCGACGGCAGCCTCGAGCCGGTCGAGCGCCGCGAGCATCGCGGTGAGCTCGGCGTCGTCGAGGTAGCCCGCTCCGGCGAGCGCCCGGGCGTGGGCGCGGGAGCCGGCGAGGTCGTAGGGGGCGAGCTGCCAGTCGAAGTGGGTCGACCTCGAGAGCGCGGCGAGCTCGGGCGAGGGGCCGCCGGCGAAGCGGCCGCCCCACAGGGCTCCGGCCTCGCCCGCGCGGGCGGAGGGTCGTTCCGTCATGGTTCTCCTCGGGTTCGGCTGTCGAGTCTACTGAGCGGCGTCGGCGGTGCCGGCGCGCTCCAGGAGCCACACGAGCAGGGCCTTCTGCGCGTGCAGGCGGTTCTCCGCCTCGTCCCAGATCACGCTCTGCGGGCCGTCGATCACGTCGGCGGTCACCTCGTAGCCGCGGTCCGCGGGCAGGCAGTGCAGGAACAGCGCGTCGGGAGCGGCAGCGGCCATCGTGGCGGCGTCGACCCGGTAGGCGCCGAAGGTCGCGACGCGCGCCGCCTTCTCGTCCTCCTTGCCCATCGACACCCACGTGTCCGTGATCACGATGTCGGAGCCGGCCGCGCCCTCGTCGGGGTCGGTCGTGGTGATCGCCGATCCGCCGGTGGTCGCGGCGATGCGCTGCGCATCGGCCAGGACCGCCGCGTCCGGCGAGTACGACTCCGGGGAGACGATGCGGACGTGCATGCCGGCCGTGGCCCCCGCCAGGAGGTACGAGTGCGCCATGTTGCTCGCTCCGTCGCCGAAGAACGTGAGCGTGAGTCCCGCGAGGTGACCGCGGTGCTCGCGGATGGTCAGCAGATCGGCGAGGAGCTGGCACGGGTGGAACTCGTCCGAGAGCGCGTTGACGACCGGCACGCGCGTGCTGCGCGCCATCTCCTCCAGGCCCGACTGCGCGTAGGTGCGCCACACGATGGCGGCGACCTGGCGCTCCAGGACCCGCGCCGTGTCGGAGGCGGTCTCCTTGCCGCCGAGCTGGCTGCTCGCGGTCGAGATGATCAGGGGGCTGCCGCCGAGATCGGCGATGCCGACCGCGAAGGAGACACGGGTGCGCGTGGAGGACTTGTCGAAGATCACGGCGACGGTCTGCGGCCCGGCGAGGGGCTTCCGGGAGAAGCGGTCGCGCTTGAGCTCGAGGGCGAGGTCGAGGATCTCGGCCTGCTCGGCGGGAGTGATGTCGTCGTCGCGGAGGAAGTGGCGGGTCACGGTGCTGGTCGCTTTCGGTGGAGGTACGGGGTCAGAGGGTCTGCAGTGCGCGGCCGAAGCGCTCGGCGAACTCGGCGACGTCGGCGGCGGTCACCACGAGCGGAGGCGCGAGCCGGATGCTCGAGTCGTTCGCCGCGTTCACGATCAGGCCGACGTCGAGGCAGGCGGCGGCGAGCTCGGCGGCGACCGGCCGGGTCAGGGCGATGCCCAGGAGGAGGCCCGCGCCGCGGACCCCTCCGATCAGGGGCGAGTCGAGAGCGGTCAGCGCGTCGACGATCTGCGCCCCGCGCTCCCGCGCGTTGCCGAGAAGGTCGGCGCGCTCGATCTCGGCGAGCACGGCTCCGGCCACGGCGGTCGCGAGCGGATTGCCGCCGAAGGTGCTGCCGTGGTGGCCCTTCTGCAGGAGGTCGGACGCCTCGCCGAAGGTCACCAGCGCTCCGACGGGGAAGCCTCCGCCGAGCCCCTTGGCCAGGGTGACGGCGTCGGGCAGGATTCCCGCCTCCTGGTAGGCGAACCAGCGTCCGGTCCGCCCGACCCCGGTCTGGATCTCGTCGACGATGAGTAGCGCGCCGTGCTCGCGGGTCAGCTCCCGCGCGCGCTCGAGGTAGCCGGCCGGCAGCGGGATGACGCCCGCCTCCCCCTGGATGGGCTCGACGATCAGCGCGGCGACGGACTCGTCGAGAGCCGCCTCGAGGGCCTCGATGCTCGCCTCGAGGTGCTCGACCCCTCCCGGCATCGGCTCGAACGGCGCGCGCATGGCCGCCTTGCCGGTCAGAGCGAGCGCGCCCATCGTCCGCCCGTGGAACGCGTTCTGCAGCGCCAGGACGCGGTGCCGGCCGCCGGCCGCGTTCAGCCGCGCCAGCTTGAAGGCCGCCTCGTTGGCCTCGGTACCCGAGTTGGCGAAGTAGACGCGGCCCGTCTCCCCGGCCCCGGTGAGGCGGCGCAGGGTCTCGGCGAGCTCGATCTGCGGGGCGGTCGCGAAGTAGTTGGAGACGTGGGCGAGCGCACCGGCCTGGCGCGTCACGGCCTCGACGAACACGGGATGCGCATGGCCGAGCGAGTTGACGGCGATGCCGCCGAGGAAGTCGAGGTACTCCCGCCCGTCGACGTCCCAGACCCGGCAGCCCTCGCCGCGCTCGAGCACGGCGAGCGGCGGCGCGAAGGTCTGCATCATCGCGGCGGAGTAGCGGTCGCGCGCCGAGCCGGTGCGGGACGCGGTCGTGGGGATGGACATGGTGGCCTTTCGATCGGAGCGGTCCGGCCGCGAGGGCCGACGGTGCGCGCGTCCCGGACGGGACGGGCGCTCGGAGCCGGGGCCGCTGAGGATCAGCGGCCCGACATTCGCTCCCGGTCGCGGGGATCGAGCGAGGCGACGACCTCGGTGCCGATGCCCTCCGAGGTGAACACCTCGAGCAGGATCGAGTGCGGGATGCGGCCGTCGATGATGGCGGCCTTGGGCACTCCCCCGCGCACGGCGTCGAGGCAGGCGGTCATCTTGGGGATCATGCCCGATTCGAGCGAGGGCAGCAGAGCCGCGAGGTCGTCCGAGCGGATGTGCGAGACGAGCGACTCGCGGTCGGGCCAGTCGGAGTAGAGGCCGGCCACGTCGGTGAGGACGACGAGCTTCTCGGCGCCGAGCGCGACGGCCAGCGCGGCGGCGGCGGCGTCGGCGTTGACGTTCAGCGACTGCGTGGGGTCGTCCGAATCGGGGGCGATCGAGGACACGACCGGGATCCGGCCGGCCTCGAGCTGAGCGAGGACGGCGGCGGGGTCCACGGCAATCACGTCTCCGACGAGTCCGAGGTCGTGCTCCTCGCCGTCGATCACGACACCGCGGCGGCGGCCGACGAAGAGGCCCGCGTCCTCACCGGAGATGCCGGCGGCGAGGGGGCCGTGCTCGTTGATCCGGCGGACGATGTCGCGGCTGATGCTGCCGGTGAGCACCATCCGCACCACCTCCATCGCCTCGGGGCTCGTGACCCGGTAGCCGCCCCGGAACTCGCTCTCGATCCCGAGCCGGTCGAGCATCCGCGAGATCTGGGGCCCGCCGCCGTGGACGACCACGGGGCGGATCCCGGCGTAGCGCAGGTAGACCATGTCCTGGGCGAAGGAGCGCTGCAGCTCCTCCGACACCATCGCGTTGCCGCCGAACTTGATCACCATCGTGCGCCCGTGGAAGCTCTGCAGCCAGGGCAGCGACTCGATGAGCGTCGCGGCCTTCCCGGGCGCGGCGTCGCGCTCGGCGCGGCTCTCGGCCGAGAGGGTGGTGTCGTCGCTCATGGCCGCCTCAGCTCGAGTACGCGGAGTTCTCGTGCACGTAGTCGTGCGTGAGGTCGTTGGTCCAGATCGTGGCCGTCGCGTCCCCGGCGTGCAGGTCGATGTCGACGGCGACCTCCCGAGGGGCGAGGTCGACGAGGTCGCGGCTCTCGTGCGGCTCGCCCGCGAGGCAGACCTGCACCCCGTTCATCGCGACGTCGATGCCGTACGGGTCGAACTGCGCATCGGTCGTGCCCACGGCGGCGAGGACGCGGCCCCAGTTGGGATCCTTGCCGAAGATCGCGGCCTTGAACAGGTTGCTGCGGGAGACGGCGCGGGCGACGACCACGGCCTCGTCCTCGGTCGCGGCGTTCAGCACGCGGATCGCGACGTCGTGGTCGGCGCCCTCCGCGTCGGCCTGCAGCTGCAGGGTGAGGTCGCGGCAGACCGCGGTCAGGGCCGCGGTGAACTCGTCGGCGTCGGCCTCGACGCCGCTGGCGCCGCTCGCGAGCAGTGCGACGGTGTCGTTCGTCGACATGCAGCCGTCCGAGTCGAGGCGGTCGAAGGTGACGCGGGTCGCGGCACGCAGGGCGGTGTCGAGAGCGGCGGACTCGAGGGCCGCGTCGGTCGTGATCACGACCAGCATCGTCGCCAGACCCGGCGCGAGCATCCCGGCGCCCTTGGCCATGCCGCCGATGCTCCAGCCCCGCTCGGAGCGGACCACCGCCTGCTTCGGGACCGTGTCGGTGGTCATGATCGCGCGGGCGGCCGCTTCGCCCGCCTCGGGTCCCCCGGCGAGCTCGGCGGAGGCGCCGGTCACGCCGGTGGCGAGCTTCGCGAGGTCGAGCTGGTCGCCGATCAGCCCGGTGGAGCACACCAGCACGTCGCCGGCGGACACCTCGAGGCTCTCGCCCACGAGCTCCGCGGTGCGGTGGGTGACCTGGAAGCCCTGAGCACCCGTGTAGCAGTTGGCGCCGCCGGAGTTGAGGACGATCGCCGAGACCACGCCGTCGCGCATCACCTGCTCGCTCCAGAGGACGGGATTCGCCTTGCAGCGGTTGCTCGTGAAGACCGCGGCGGCGCTCTGCAGCGGGCCGAGGTTCTGCACGAGCGCGACGTCGCGCGCTCCGGTCGACTTGAGCCCGGCGACGACTCCGGCCGCCCGGAACCCTGCTGCTGCGGTGACGCTCACGGCGCGACTCCGTTCACGCTCAGGCCGAGGGACTCCGGGAGTCCCAGGGCGATGTTGGTGGACTGGACGGCCGCGCCCGCGGTGCCCTTGACCAGGTTGTCGATGGCCGAGACGACCACGACGCGGCGGGCCCGCTCGTCCACGGCGAGTCCTATCAGAGCGGTGTTCGCCCCTACCACGTCGGCCGTCCGGGGGAAGGAGCCCTCCGAGAGCAGCTGGACGAAGGTCTCGTCGCCGTAGGCGGTCTCCCACGCGGCGCGCACGTCCTGCGCCGAGACGCCGGGAGCGAGGCGCGCGGTCGAGGTCGCCAGGATGCCCCGGGACATCGGCACGAGGACCGGCGTGAACGAGATCGAGACGGGTCCGGCTCCGGCGAGCAGGAGGTTCTGCCGGATCTCGGGATTGTGACGGTGCGCTCCGCCGAGGCCGTAGGCGTGCGCGGAGCCGAGGAGCTCGCTGGCGAGGAGGTCGGTCCGCAGGCTCTTGCCCGCACCCGAGGGGCCGACGGCGAGGACCGCGACGAGGTCCGACGACTCGATCACTCCGGCGTGCAGACCGGGGGCCAGGCCGAGCGTGATCGCCGTGACGTTGCAGCCGGGGACGGCGATGCGCCGCACTCCGGCGAGCGCCTCGCGCTGCTTGCGTCCGCCGCCGCCGATCAGCAGCTCCGGGAGCCCGTAGGGCCAGGCCCCGGCGAAGTCGCCCCCGTAGAAGTCGGCCCAGTCCTGCGGGTCGGTCAGGCGGTGGTCGGCGCCGCAGTCGACGACGAGGACGTCCTCGGGGAGGGTCGCGGTGATCTCGCCCGACTTCCCGTGCGGGAGGGCGAGGAAGACGACGTCGTGCCCGGCGAGGTTCCCGGTCGTCGTGTCGACGAGGACGAGGTCGCGGAGCGAGCGGAGGTGCGGGTGCACGGCGATGAGGGGCTGACCCGCGTTGGCGTGCGCCGTCACCGTGCGCACCTCGAACTCGGGGTGGTCGGCGAGCAGTCGCAGCAGCTCGCCGCCCGCGTAGCCGCTCGCACCGGCCACCGCCACGGAGAAAGTCATGCCCGAGAGCCTAGCCGGTGCGGGTGCGGGGCCCCGCCCGGCCGAGCCGGACGGGACCCCCGGCCTCACTCGCGGAGTCGGGCGCCGAAGCGCTCCGCCGCCACGGCCACGCCGTTCTCCTTCGCGGCCGTCGCCTCGGCCGCGGTGAGCGTGCGGTCCGGCGCGCGGAAGCGCAGCGCGAACGTCAGCGACTTCGTCCCCTCGGCGAGCCCGGTGCCGCGGTAGTCGTCGACCAGGCGGATCGCCTCGAGCAGCTCGCCCGCCCCCTCGGCGACGGCGGCGCGCACGTCGGCTGCCGCGATGCCGACCGGCACGACGAGCGAGAGGTCCTGGGTCGCGGCGGGCAGCGCGCCCACCGGACGGGCCACGACGACCCTCCCGGCCCGCGCGAGCAGCGGCTCGAGGTCGAGCTCGACCACGGCGACGCGGCGCGGGAGGTCGAGCTCCTCGGCGAGCGCCGGGAGCAGCTCCCCCGCGTGCCCGATGACCGCGCCGTCGAGCACGACCTCGGCGGTGCGGCCCGGGTGCAGCGCGGCGTGGGCCCCCTGGCGCAGCACGAGCTCGGTGCCGGTCGCCGCGGCGACCTCGCGGACCACGTCGAGGGCGTCGCGCCAGTCGACGTCACGCCCGGCGACACCGGGCTGGCGCACGACGGCGGCACCCGTGAGCAGCGCCGCGAGGTGCCGCGGCTGCGGCGGAATGCCCGCGTTCAGCTCGGCCTCGACCTCCGCGGACGGACGCGTCCCGCCCGCAGGGAGCGCCCCCGAGCCGAACGGGCGGCCGGCAACCGGGAGGAAGACGGAGCCGAGCTCGTAGACCGCGAGATCCGTCAGGCCGCGCGAGCGGTTGCGGGCCGCGACCTGCACGAGACCCGGCAGCAGAGAGATCCGCAGCTGGCCCGCGGTCGCGTCGAGCGGGTTGGCGAGCGTGATCTGCTCCTGCGGCTCCCCGTCGACCGAGCCGAGCCGGTCGTTGATCGAGCGCGAGAGGAACGGGTACGAGAGCACCTCGGTCAGACCCGCGGCGGCGAGCGCCTGGGCGAGGGTGCGGCGCAGCCGCTGGCCCGGGGTCAGCCCGCGGCCGGGAGGCGCCACGGGCAGGATCGCCGGGATGCGGTCGTACCCGGTGATGCGGGCGACCTCCTCCGCGAGCGAGGCGCGGTCGACGAGGTCGGGGCGCCAGCTCGGCGGAGTCACCAGCAGGCCCGCTCCGCCGGCCTCGACGGAGGCGCCGATCTCGACGAGCGCGCCGCGGATCTCCTCCGGGGTGTACTCCACGCCGATGAGGCCTGCGACGTAGCCGTCCGGCAGCTCGACCGGCTCCGCCGTGCGCGCGTCGGCCAGGACCGAGCCGAGCTCGTCCGCCGTGCCGCCGGCGAGCTCCACGAGCAGCTGCACCGCGCGGGCCGCGGCGACCGAGGCCACCTCGGGGTCGACGCCGCGCTCGAAGCGCCGCGACGCCTCGCTCGGCAGCTTGTGCCGGCGAGCCGTCCGGGCGATCGAGACCGGGTCGAAGTTCGCCGCCTCGAGCAGGACGTCGGACGTGGCGTCCGAGATCTCGGTGCGCGCGCCCCCCATCACTCCGGCGAGGCCGATCGCCCCGCCGTCGTCGGCGATGACGAGGTCCTCCGCGTGCAGGCGCCGGGTCTGGCCGTCGAGCGTCTCGAGGGTCTCCCCCGGTGCGGCGCGGCGCACCACGATGCCGCCCTGCAGGGTCGCCAGGTCGTAGCCGTGCAGCGGCTGGCCCAGCTCGAACATCACGTAGTTGGTGATGTCCACGACGAGCGAGATCGAGCGGACGCCGGCCAGTCGCAGTCGCGCGAGCATCCACGGCGGCGTCGGTCGTGAGACGTCGACGCCCCGGACGACGCGCGTGACGAACACGGAGGCGCCGACACGGCCGCGGATCGGCGCCTCGTCGGCCACGGACACGGGGAAGACGGGGGCCGTCTCCGTGCGCTCGTGCGGAGGGAGCGCCCGAGCGGGGTCGCGGAAGGCGGCTCCGGTGGCGTGGGCGTACTCGCGGGCGATGCCGCGGATCGAGAAGGCGTAGCCGCGGTCGGGCGTCACGTTGACCTCGACCGCGGCGTCGTCGAGACCGAGGAGCGCGACGGCGTCCGTGCCCGGCTCCGGGTCGAGCCCGAGCGAGGCGAGGCGGAGGATGCCGTCGTGGTCGTCCCCGAGGCCGAGCTCGCGGCTCGAGGCGATCATCCCGTCGGACACGTGCCCGTAGGTCTTCCGCGCGGAGATCGGGAACGGCCCGGGCAGGACCGCGCCCGGCAGTGACACGACGACCTTGTCGCCGGCCGCGAAGTTGTGGGCTCCGCAGACGATGCCGCGGACGTCCTCTCCGCCGTCGGCGGCACGCCCGCCCTCCGGGGCCACGCGGACGTGGCACCAGTTGATGGTCTTGCCGTTCTTCTGCGGCTCCGGAGCGAGGTCGAGCACCTCACCGACGACGACGGGCCCGGTCACCTCGAACCGGTGGACGTCCTCCTCCTCCAGGCCGACCGACACCAGGGCCGCGTGCACGGACTCCGTCGTGACGTCCTGCTCGAGGTCGACGTACTCCCCCAGCCAGCTCAGCGGGATGCGCATCAGATCACCATCCCGTACTGCTCGCTGAAGCGGACGTCGCCCTCGACCATGTCGCGCATGTCCTTCACATCGTTGCGGAACATCAGGGTCCGCTCGATCCCCATGCCGAAGGCGAACCCGGAGTACTCCTCCGGGTCGATCCCGGCCGCGCGCAGCACGTTCGGATTGACCATGCCGCAGCCGCCCCACTCGATCCAGCGGGCACCGCCGACGAAGGTCGGGTGCCAGACGTCCAGCTCGGCGCTGGGCTCGGTGAAGGGGAAGTAGTTCGGGCGCAGGCGGATGCGCGCGTCGTCGCCGAAGAGGATCCGCGCGACGTGCTCGAGGGTGCCCCGCAGGTGCGCCATGGTCAGGCCGCGGTCGACGGCGAGACCCTCGAACTGGGTGAACACGGGCGTGTGCGTCGCGTCGAGCTCGTCGGTGCGGTACACCCGTCCGGGAGCGATCACGTAGAGCGGCAGCGGGCGCTCGAGCATCGAGCGGATCTGCACCGGCGAGGTGTGCGTGCGCAGCACCAGGTGCGAGTCGACGGGGTCGACGAAGAAGGTGTCCTGCATGGCGCGGGCCGGGTGGTCCTCGTCGAAGTTCAGGGCGTCGAAGTTGAACCACTCGTTCTCGAGCTCCGGCCCCTCCGCGATCTCCCAGCCCATCCCGACGAACACGTCGGCGATCGACTCCTGGAGGAGCGAGAGGGGGTGGCGGGCGCCGCGGCGCACGAAGCTGGCGCCGGCGGTGACGTCCACGCGCTCGGCCTCGAGCGCGGCCGCGTCCTCCGCCTCGACGAGCTCGGCCTCGCGGGCGGCGTAGGCGTCGCCCACCTGCTTGCGGGCACCGCCGACGAGCTTGCCGGACGCCGCCTTGTGCTCGGGCGGGACGGAGCGCATCTGCGCGTTGAGGCGGGCGAGGGCGGACCCCTCGCCGAGGTGGGCGGCTCGGGCGGACTTCAGAGCGGTGGAGTCGCCCGCCGCGCCGATGGCGGCGAGGGCGTCGGCGACCGCCGCGGAGACGGCCTCGTCGGTGATCGGGTTGCTGTCTGACACGATCCCCCAGTGTAGGCGAGGGCCTCCGCCCCCTCCCGCCGCCCGCGCGCGGTGCTCGTCGCGCTCGTCCGCGGCCAGGCCCCCGTCTGCGCCGACGGCTCTCGAAGCCCCGCCACCGGCGCTGCTCGACCAGCAGAGGCGGTTTCTCGCTACGCCGGGGTCGGAGGCTGCTCGACCGGCAGGAAGCTGGGCGCCGCCGGACGGGAAGACGCCCGGACCGATCGCGACTCCCCGATCACCACCGCCTCCGCGTCGACGACGCCGGAGCGGAGCACCACCGCTCGATGCGCTGAGCGATCGCCGGACCCTCGAGGCGAACGGAGGAATCGCGTGCGAGCGATTCCTCCTAGCCGGACGCAGGAGGCTCTGCGGAACCCGACCCCGTCAGGAAGCCGACCGCGGTGAGGATCGCCCTCGGGCGATCCTCACAGTTCAGTCCTGCACAGCGATCAGCTGCGTGTCCGTCTGCGCGCGGGCTGCGGGGTGGCCGCCGATGGTGCGGCCGCCGCGTCCGCCGCTCTTGGTGCGGATCTCGATCCACTTCGCCAGCCCCGAGAGGAGGAGGCAGATGCCGATGTAGATCGCTCCGATGACGATCGCCGCCGGGATGATCGGGCTGTCGAGGCTCGACTGGTTGCCCAGGTAGCGCGCGTAGTACAGCAGCTCGTTGTAGGTGATGATCGAGCCGAGCGCCGTGTCCTTGAGGGCGACGACGAGCTGGGCGATGATCACGGGCAGCATCGAGCGGATCGCCTGGGGGAACAGGATGAGCCGCATCACGCCGGACTTGCGCAGGCCGATCGCGTAGCCCGCCTCCTTCTGTCCTCGCGGGAGGGCTTCGATGCCGGCGCGGAAGATCTCGGAGAAGACGGAGCCGTTGTAGAGGGTCAGGGCGATGACGACGGCGAGGTAGGGGCTGAGCTTGAGGCCCGCGAACGGCAGGCCGTAGTACATCAGCATCATCAGGATCAGGACGGGGATCGCCCGGAACAGCTCGATGAAGAGCGTGACGGGGACGTTGATCCAGCGCCGGTCCGAGAGCCGGCCGATCGCCAGGAGGAGGCCGAGGACGAGGCTGGCGACGCCCGCCGTGGCGAAGGCCGCGAGCGTGCGGCCGAGGGCGCCGCCGATGCTCTGCCAGACCAGCGGGTAGCCGAACGCGCGCCACTTGGAGGCGTCGAACTGGCCGGACTCCGCGAAGCGCCAGACCACGAAGCCGAGGAAGGCCGCGATCAGCAGGACGACGACGACGCCGATGACGCGGTTGCGCACGACGGCCCGGGGGCCGGGGTTGTCGAAGAGGACGGAGCTCATCGGGCGACCCTCCACTTCTTCTCGAGCTGACGTTGGACGAGCGAGAGCAGGGTGACCAGGACCACGAAGACCAGGGCCACCCAGAGGACGACGATGAGGCTGTTCTCGCCGCGCTCGTTGAGCACGCGGACGATGGTGCCCGCCTCCGCGACCGAGAAGCCGGCGGCGACGGTGGTGTTCTTCAGCAGCGCGATCAGGACGCTCATGAGCGGCGGGATCACGGAGCGGAAGGCCTGGGGCAGGACGACCTGCGTCATGGTGAGGCCGAAGTCGAGACCGATCGCGCGGGCGGCCTCGGCCTGGCCGATCGGCACGGTGTTGATGCCCGAGCGCAGCACCTCCGCGACGTAGGTCGCGGTGTAGAGGCTGAGGGCGCAGATCGCCAGGTTCGTGTAGTCCACCTGCGGCAGGTCGAGCTTGGGGTAGCCGAAGGCGAAGAAGAACATCACCAGCGTGAGCGGGGTGTTCCGGATGGTGTTCACGTACACCGTGCCGACCGCGCGGGCGATCGGGACGGGCGAGACGCGCATCGCGCCGACCACCGTGCCGATCAGCAGGGCGAACACGAGCGAGACGCTGAAGAGGATCAGGGTGTTGCCGAAGGCCGGGACGTAGACGTCGAGGTTGTTCAACAGGACATCCATGCGGCTGGCCCTTCTATCGGAGCGGTGGTGGTGGTCGAGGAGAGGGGACCCCCGGGCGGCGGTCGGGCCGCCCGGGGCGCCTCCTAGTAGTCGTTCACCGCCGGCTGGGTGACGGTCGTGCCGGACTGGCCGAGCGTCTCGTCGTAGATGGCGCTCCAGGTCTCGCCGCCGTCGGTCAGCATGCCGTTGACGAAGTGGCGCAGGGCGTCGTCGTCCTTGGGCAGGCCGATGCCGTACAGCTCGGTGCTGAAGGGCTCTCCGACGACCTTGAGCTCGTCGGGCCGCTGAGCGGCGTAGCCGATCAGGATCGCGCCGTCGGTGGTGACGGCGTCGACGGTGCCGTCGGCGAGCGCGTCCACGCACTGCGAGTACGTGTCGAACTCCTCGGTCTTCACCTCGGGGTAGTTGGTGCGGATGTTCTGGATCGGGGTGGAGCCGGTGGCCGAGCACACGGTGGTGTCGGCGGTGAGGTCGTCCGGTCCGGTGATCGTGTCGTTGTCGGCCGCGACGAGCAGCTGCTGGCCGGTCTCGAAGTAGGGTCCGGCGAAGCCGACCTGCTCCTTGCGCTTGTCGGTGATCGAGTAGGTGCCGACGTAGTAGTCGATGTCGCCGTTCACGATCGACGCCTCGCGGTTGGCCGACGGGATCGCCTTGAACTCGATGGCGTCGGCCGCGAAGCCGAGCGAGGCGGCGGTCCACTTGGCGATCTCGATGTCGAAGCCGGAGCGCTCGCCGGTCGCCGCGTCGAGGTAGCCCAGCCCGGGCTGGTCCTCCTTGACGCCGATGACGACCTTGCCGTCCGCGGTCATCGCGTCGAAGGTCGGGCTGCCCTCGAGAGTGACGTCGGAGGCGACCTCGTACGCGGAGGTCCCTCCCTCGGAGCCTCCACCGGCGCCGCCGCCGGCGGTTCCGGAGTCGCCGGAGCAGCCGGCGAGGGCGAGGGTCGCTGCTGCGAGTCCCGCGGTCATGAACATGAGCCTGGTGCGCATGATCGTCCTTCCTGGGGTTCGGCCCGCCGGAGCGGGCGATGTCGGGTCGGCTCCCGGGTCACGGGTCCGACCTGCCTGGTGGCTGCTGATCGCGCTTCTAGTGCGTGATGAGCTTGGAGAGGAAGTCCTTGGCCCGGTCGGTGCGGGGCGCGGTGAAGAACGACTCCGGGTCGGTGTCCTCGAGGATCTCGCCGTCGGCCATGAACACGACGCGGTCGGCGGCCTTCCGGGCGAAGCCCATCTCGTGGGTGACGACGATCATCGTCATCCCGTCCTTGGCGAGCCCGACCATCACGTCCAGGACCTCGTTGATCATCTCGGGGTCGAGCGCCGAGGTCGGCTCGTCGAACAGCATCACCTTGGGCTTCATCGCCAGCGCCCGTGCGATCGCGACGCGCTGCTGCTGCCCGCCGGAGAGCTGGGCCGGGGTCTTGGCGGCCTGGTGGCCGACGCCGACCCGGTCGAGCAGCGCCGTGGCCTGGGCCTCCGCGTCCTTGCGGGAGAGCCCGCGGACCTTGATCGGGCCGAGGGTGACGTTCTCGAGGATCGTCTTGTGCGCGAAGAGGTTGAACGACTGGAAGACCATCCCGACGTCGGCGCGGAGCGCGGCGAGGCCCTTGCCCTCCTCCGGGAGCTTCTGCCCGTCGATGGTGATGGTGCCGCCCGAGATCGTCTCGAGCCGGTTGACCGTGCGGCAGAGCGTCGACTTGCCGGATCCGGAGGGGCCGAGGACCACGACGACCTCGCCCCGGTGCACCGTCAGATCGATGTCCTTCAGAGCCTGGAAGTCGCCGTAGTGCTTCTGCACCCCGGAGAGGACGACGAGGGGTTCACCGGCGGGAGCGGCGGCGCGCTCGTCTTGCGGGGCTGTGACCATGCCGTCAGAGAAGCACACGGGGATGGGCCGGTCAAATCATGAGGGAATTCTTAACCGAAGGGTAACAACGCGCCCTGTTCTCCAGGTTCGCGGCCCCCTCGGCCCGGTTCCTCTCAGGAACGCAGCGCGAAGGCGCTCTCGTACAGGCAGACGGAGGCCGCGGTCGCGAGGTTGAGCGACTCCGCCGCCCCGTAGATGGGCACCGCGACCACGCCGTCGACGAGGGCGAGCGACTCGTCCTCGAGGCCGCGCGCCTCGTTGCCGAAGACCCAGACGGTCGGCTGGGCGAGGTCCCCGCGTGCGCGGACGTCGAGCAGGTCCTCCCCCTTCACGTCGGCCGCGACGGAGCGCAGTCCCACGCCGCGGAGCCGGCCCAGCACGTCGGCGAGGTCGGCGCCGACCGCGACCGGGAGGTGGAAGAGCGAGCCGGTCGTGGAGCGCACGACCTTGGGGTTGTAGAGGTCGACCGAGCGGCCGGACAGCACGACCGCGTCAGCGCCGGCGGCGTCGGCGGCACGGATGATCGTGCCGAGATTGCCCGGATCGCGGACCTCCTCGAGCACCGCCACGAGGCGCGGCTCGGAGGCGACGACGTCCTTGAGCGACGTGGGGAACTGACGGCAGACCGCGACGAAGCCCTGCGGAGTGACGGTGTCGGCCATCGCGTCGAGGACGTCCTCGGTCACGTACTCGATCTCCACCTCCGCCTCGGCGGCCGCGGCGACGATCTCGGGGTGCCGCTCCAGAGCGGTCGGAGTCGCGAACGACTCGACGATCAGCTCCGGGCGGTACTGCAGAGCCTCGGAGAGTGCCTGCGGGCCCTCGAGGAGGAAGAGCCCCGTCTCGAGCCGGGCCGGGCGGCGGGTGAGCTTCGCCACGGAGCGGACACGGGGAGAGCGGGGGTTGTCGAGCATGCGGCGAGCCTATCGGCGCGGTGATCGCCGCCCCCGCAGACACGGCGCGGGAGGGCCCTCGAACGACGGAGGGGGCCGCGACCTCTCGGTCGCGACCCCCTCCGGGAAGCCGTGCTGACTACGCTGCGGCCTTGGGCGCCGAGGTGTCGGCGGGCAGCGCGCTCTTCGCGGTCGCGACGAGCGAGGCGAACGTGGCCGGCTCGGTGATCGCGAGGTCCGCGAGGATGCGGCGGTCGACCTGGACGCCGGCCAGGGCGAGGCCCTGGATGAAGCGGTTGTAGGTCAGGCCGTTCGCGCGGGACGCGGCGTTGATGCGCTGGATCCAGAGACGACGGAACTCGCCCTTCTTGGCGCGGCGGTCGCGGTACGAGTAGACGAGGGAGTGGGTGACCTGCTCCTTCGCCTTGCGGTAGAGGCGCGACCGCTGGCCGCGGTAGCCCGAGGCGCGCTCGAGGATGACGCGACGCTTCTTGTGGGCGTTGACGGCCCTCTTCACTCTTGCCATTGCTGTTTCTTCCTATCGATCCGTGTCGGCTGAGTAGCGACCACGCGGCGCAGCGGGCTGCGCCGGCGGTGGGCTACAGACCGAGAAGCTTCTTGGCGACCTTGGCGTCCTGCGGGGCGAGGACCTGGTCCTGGTTGAGGCGGCGCGTGCGAACGCTGGACTTGGACTCCAGGTTGTGACGCATGCCGGCCTGCTGCTTCATGACCTTGCCGGAGCCGGTCACCTTGAAGCGCTTCTTGGCACCCGAGTGGGTCTTCATCTTGGGCATGTTCTCTCCTTGTGAACGTCACTCCGCGCTCGGCGGGGCGAAACCGGTGCCCCGCGAGCGGGGCGTCCACCGGCCCCGAGGCCGGGGCGGCGAAGTACTAGACGGACTCGGCCTCGGCCGTGTCCTCGGGGGTGTTGGCCTCGCGACGAGCGGCGCGGACCGCATTGGCCTCGGCCTTCGCCTCGGACTTGTTCTTCAGCGGGCCGATGACCATCACCATGTTGCGACCGTCGATGGTCGGGGTGGACTCGACCTGGCCGAACTCGGCGACGTCCTCCGCGAAGCGCTGGAGCAGGCGGACGCCCATCTCGGGGCGCGACTGCTCGCGACCGCGGAAGAGGATCATCGCCTTGACCTTGTCGCCGGCCTTGAGGAAGCCCTCGGCGCGCTTGCGCTTGGTCTCGTAGTCGTGCTTGTCGATCTTCAGGCGGAAACGGACCTCCTTGAGGATCGTGTTCGCCTGGTTGCGACGGGCTTCCTTGAGCTTCTGAGCCTGCTCGTACTTGAACTTCCCGTAGTCCATGATCTTGGCCACGGGCGGCTTGGAGTTGGGGGCGACCTCGACCAGGTCCAGGTCTGCGTCCTGCGCGAGTCGCAGGGCGACCTCGATCTTGACGACGCCGACCTGTTCTCCTGCGGGACCCACGAGGCGGACCTCGGGGACGCGGATACGGTCGTTGGTACGGGGATCGCTGATTGCGTTTCTCCTCTGATCTCGGTGAGTGCAGCTGCGCTGCCGGAGTCTTCTCCAGCGCACCCGAGAGAGGTGATCGTCCCGTCCACGTCGTGCCTGCAGCACGGCGCTCGCACCCTGTGACGCGGTTCCCGAGGCGGACCTCGAGAGCCGCAGCCCTGCCTCCGGTGGTCTGACGACCCTCGGGGGCGGAGTGCTTCTGACCCGGTAACCTTGTGAAGCGGTCAAGCGCGGGTGGGAGAATCTCCACTTTCGAACCGAGGACATGCCTCGGAGCCCGGACAACCATAGCAGACCGGCGGCCCGCCCGACAGACCGGATCCGGCCGCCCCTCGATCCTCTGCTCCGGCGGCCGCGCCCCTCCACCACGGACGACGAACGAAGGACCCATGGCCCAGTACGACGACGACTACACGCGACGATTCGGCGAGGACGGCGGAGCCTCCGACGTGGAGGCCGCGCGCGACATCGCGGAGGTCCCGGCGGTGGAGATCATCACCACCGCCGCCGTGCACCTGATGAGCGCGGCCGCCGTCAAGTGCGGGCTCGCCGACGAGCCCGGAGCGCAGGTCGACCTCGACGAGGCGCGCAAGCTCATCAACGCGCTCGCGGGCCTGGTCACGGCCGGGGCGCCCGACATCAGCGACATGCACGCCCGGAGCCTGCGCGACGGCCTCCGCACCCTCCAGCTCGCGTTCCGTGAGGCGTCCCCGATCGCCGACCCGATCGGCAAGGGCCCGGGCGAGAAGTGGACCGGCCCGGTCACCTGATCGGGAGTCAGCGGGCGGCGGCGAGCTGCAGCGTCATCGAGTCGACGCGCTGCGCGACGGTCTCGTCGGCCGCCCACCGCTCCCCCAATCGCGCGACGAGGGCGCCGAGCGCGTCCTGATCGAGCCCCGGGCGCAGGCTCAGGACCACCACGAGCTCGGGCCCCGCGAGGCGCTGCTCCGGGTCTCCCGCGCGCACCTCGAGCGAGGCGACCGCCCGCTCCCCCTCCGCAGCCGCGCGCAGAGCCAGGAGCACCTCCGCATCGGCGGGGGCCGGCCGCCAGTCGCCGCCCTCCGCGATCGCCCAGAGGGCCGGGCGCCGGACCGCGAACTCCCGCTCGGACGCGGGGTCGAGGACCATCACCTCGGTGCCCTCCGCGACGGCCGCCAGGGCCGCGCGGCGCCCGTCGACAGGGACGGGACGGGCGGCCGGGTCCCACCGGCGCATGCTCTCGACGCCGCTGAAGACGGGGAGCACCGTGCGTCCGTCGGGTCCGGCGACCGTGACGATCGCGAGCTCCTGCGTCTTGTCCGCCCGGAGTCCCCCGACCCCCTCGGCCTCCTCGCCGAGGCGGGCGACCAGCGGGATGAGCAGGCGGGACGTGCGGAGCGCGTCGACCACGGCCTCCGGGCCGCTAGTGCCGCGGGTGAAGGACTCGAGCGCGGCGACCAGCGCCTCCGGGGCGCTCCCGTCGTCCTCCGGTGCTGCGCTCGGCTCGAAGTGCCGGCCCGCCCAGGGGGTGCCGGCGGAGTCGGTCAGATGCGCCGGGAGCGGGCGGGGCTCACTCGGATGCGACATCCAGGGCCTCCGCGAGCGTGAACGCGCCCGCGTACAGCGCCTTGCCGACGATCGCGCCCTCGAGCCCCTGGGGCACGAGGTCGCGCAGCGCGGCGATGTCGTCGAGGTTCGAGATGCCGCCCGAGGCGATCACGGGGCGGTGGGTGCGGGCCATGACCTGCTCGAGGAGCTCGAGGTTCGGGCCCTTGAGCGTGCCGTCCTTCGTGACGTCGGTGACGACGTAGCGGGTGCAGCCGGCCTCCTCCAGGCGGTCGAGGACCTGCCAGAGGTCGCCTCCCTCCTTGGTCCAGCCGCGCGCGGCGAGCGTGGTGCCCCGGACGTCGAGCCCGACGGCGATCTGGTCGCCGTACTGCGCGATGACGCTCGCGGCCCACTCGGGGTTCTCGAGCGCCGCGGTGCCGAGGTTGATGCGCTTCGCGCCGGCGCTCAGCGCGGACTCGAGGCTGCGGTCGTCGCGGATCCCGCCGGAGAGCTCGACGTTGACGCCCTTCACCTGCCGGATGACCTTCTTCATGATGCCGTGGTTGTCGCCGCGGCCGAAGGCGGCGTCGAGGTCGACGAGGTGGATCCACTCCGCGCCCTGGTCGGCCCAGTCGCCCGCGGCGTCGATCGGGTCGCCGTAGTTGGTCTCGGTCCCGGCCTCGCCCTGCGTGAGCCGCACGGCCCTGCCGCCCGCCACGTCGATCGCGGGCAGGAGGACCAGGCCCGGGGCCTTGGTGAACTCGCTCATCGTCATCCTCAGTCTCGGAGCCGGTGCCGGCCCCTGGAGGCGCCGACCACCGGCCGATCCTAGTTCGTGCGGAGGGTGCCCAGCCAATTGGCCAGCAGCCGGAGCCCGGCGGCCCCCGACTTCTCGGGGTGGAACTGCGTGGCCGAGAGCGGCCCGTTCTCGACCGCGGCGATGAAGGGGCCTCCGTGATCGGCCCAGGTGACCGCGGGACGCGGGAACGGGGGCATCACGTCGAGCGACCACTCGCGGGCGCCGTAGGAGTGCACGAAGTAGAAGCGCTCCTCGGCGATGCCGTCGAAGAGCACCGAGCCCTCGGGAGCGGAGACGGTGTTCCAGCCCATGTGCGGGACGACCTCGGCCGGGAGGAGGTCCACCGTCCCCGGCCACTCGCCCAGGCCCTCGCTCTCGACCCCGCGCTCGACGCCGCGCTCGAAGAGCACCTGCATCCCGACGCAGATGCCCAGGACGGGGCGCCCGCCGGCGAGGCGCTTCTCGATGATCTCGCCGCCGCGGGCGCGGGTCAGCGCCGACATCACGGCGTCGAAGGCGCCGACGCCGGGCACGAGGAGGCCGTCCGCCTCCAGCGCCCGCTTCCGGTCCCCCGTCAGCTCGACGTCGGCCCCGGCGAGCTCGAGCGCCTTGACGGCGGAGTGCACGTTCCCCGAGCCGTAGTCGTAGACCACGACGGAGGGGCGGGCCGAGCTCACAGCGCGCCCTTCGTCGACGGCACGCCGGAGACGAGCGGGTCGAGGGCCTTGGCCTGACGAAAGGCGCGGGCGAACGCCTTGAACTCCGCTTCGGCGATGTGGTGCGGGTCCCTGCCGCCGAGCACCGTGACGTGCACGGTGAGGCCGGCGTTGAACGCGATCGCCTCGAAGACGTGGCGCACCATCGACCCGGTGAAGTGGCCGCCGATCAGGTGCAGCGCGAAGCCCTCCGGCTCGCCGGTGTGCACGAGGTAGGGGCGCCCCGAGATGTCGACGACGGCCTGCACGAGCGCCTCGTCGAGGGGGACGAGCGCGTCGCCGAAGCGGGAGATCCCGGCCTTGTCGCCGAGAGCCTGTCGGATGGCCGTGCCGAGCACGATGCCGATGTCCTCCGCGGTGTGGTGGATGTCGATCTCGATGTCGCCGCGGGCCCGGACGCGCAGGTCCGTGAGCGAATGCTTCGCGAACGCCGTCAGCAGGTGGTCGAAGAAGGGCACGCCGGTCTCGAGATCGGCGACGCCCGTGCCGTCGAGGTCGAGGGAGAGCTCGATGCTCGACTCGTTGGTGGCACGGCTGAGGGAGGCGGTGCGCCCGGGTGCGGCGCTCGGGGAGGTCATGCCTCCCAGTCTATTCGCGCCGCGTCACCGACCCAGGGCGGACCTCTACTCGCGCGAAAGCGCCACCGCGGGGTCGGCCGACGGTGCGGGGAGGGAGGCGAGCGCCTCGAGGAACGCGGTCGTCTCCTCCTCGGTGCCGGCGCTGACGCGGAGGTGGTTCGGGATGCCGACGTCGCGGATGAGCACGCCGCGGGCGAGCAGGCCCTCGAACACGGCGGCCGGATCCGCGACGCCGCCGAAGAGGACGAAGTTGCTGCCGGTCGTGTACGGGCGGTAGCCGAGGGCGCGCAGTCCGTCGATCATCCGGTCGCGCTGCACGATGATCTCGCCGACCATGGCGAGCATCTCGTCGGCGTGAGCGAGGGCGGCGGTCGCGGCGGCCTGGGTGAGGGCCGACAGGTGGTACGGGAGGCGGACGAGGCGGAGCGCGTCGATCACCGCGGGGTCGGCGGCGAGGTAGCCCAGGCGGACACCGGCGAAGGCGAAGGCCTTGCTCATGGTGCGGGACACGAGCAGGCGCGGTCGCCCGGGGAGGAGGCTCAGCGCGGTGGGCGCGCCCCTGCCGGCGAACTCGGCGTACGCTTCGTCGACGACGACGATGCCGTCGGTCGCGTCGTAGACCGCCTCGATCACGGCGAGGTCGAGCGGCGTCCCGGTCGGGTTGTTCGGCGCGCAGAGGAAGACGATGTCGGGCCGGGCCCGGCGCACCTGCTCCGCGGCGTACTCGGCTCCGATCTCGAACTCCGCCTCGCGCGGAGCGGGGATCCACTCCGCTCCGCTCCCCGACGCGAGGATCGAGTACATCGAGTAGGTGGGCGCGAACCCCAGCAGCGAGCGCCCGGGACCGCCGAACGCCTGAAGGACGTGCTGGAGCACCTCGTTCGATCCGTTCGCAGCCCACACGCCGTCCGCGGTGAGCCCGTGACCGAGGTAGCCGGCGAGGGAGTCGCGCAGCTCTCGGAACTCGCGGTCGGGGTACCGGTTGACGGTGCGCAGCGCCTCCGAGACCCGCCCGACGATGTCGGCGATCACGTCGTCCGGGACCGGGTGGGTGTTCTCGTTGACGTTGAGGGCGACGGGCACGACCGCCTGGGGTGCGCCGTACGGGTGCTTGCCTCGGAGGTCGTCGCGGAGGGGCAGGTCGTCGAGAGTCGTCACCAGGGAATGGTAGCGAAGCGCCCGACGCGGACGACCGGGCAGCCCGGCTCAGCGAGCGGTGTCGTACTCGGCCGGGACGGCGAGGCGCTGCCCGGGCTCGACGCCCGCGCTCGAGAGCTGGTTGAGGGAGAGGATGTCGTCGACCACGTCGCGCGGGTCCGCCTGCGGGGCGAGCTCCTCGGCGAGCGACCAGAGCGACTCGCCCGCGTGGACGGTGACGTACTGGAACTCGACTGCAGCGGCGTCGCTCGACGCGACCGCTCCACCACCGTTGAGCCCGAAGGCGAAGGCACCCGCGACGATCGGCAGGGCTCCCAGAGCGGCCACCACGGCGCGGCCGCGGCGCGTGAGGCGGAGACGGGTGCGGACGATCCGCGCCTCGCCGAACGCGTTCATCGGCTCGGAAGCGGACGGCAGGACCTCGACGGGCCGGGCCGCGGACGAGCGCTGCAGCGGGCGGGAGGTGAGCTGTGCGGTCATGGGATCGCTCCTTTCAACAGGGATTCGGAGAGGCCCTCGGCCGGGAGGGCCGCCCCGAACGCCTGTACCGAACATATCTTCGAACGATGAAGCGGTCAAGAGACCGTTCCAGCTGATCCGCGTGCGGACTTGCGCGCGACACACTCGAACGAATGTTCCGAGTCGGGAGTTCCGGCGGATACAGTTTCGAGAGCCTGGTCGTAGTACAGCAGCGACCACCGACATTCCTTGTCGGGTCGCGACCGGGCGGGCGCGCACGCGGCGTGCGCACCGGGAAGAGGGAGCATCGTGAGCGACGCGCAGAGGGCCGGGACCCCGGCCGCCAAGACGAAGGCGGCCGCAGGCCGGCGCCGGAAGAGCCTGAGCGCCAAGCAGCTCGCGATCCTCGACGCGATCCAGCGCTCGGTGTCGAGCCGCGGCTACCCGCCGAGCATGCGCGAGATCGGCGACGCGGTCGGCCTCGCCTCGCTGTCGAGCGTCACCCACCAGCTCAACCAGCTTGAGCTCAGCGGCTACCTGCGCCGCGACCCGAACCGGCCCCGCGCCCTCGAGATCCTCATCGACGTCCCCAGCTCGACGGAGGACGACGGGTCGTTCGAGTCGACCGCGACGGTCGGCGACGCGGCGATGGTCCCCCTCGTCGGCCGGATCGCGGCGGGCGTGCCGATCATGGCCGACCAGCAGATCGACGAGGTGTTCCCGCTTCCCCGGCAGCTCGTCGGCAAGGGCGAGCTCTTCATGCTCAAGGTCGTCGGCGAGTCGATGATCGACGCCGCGATCTGCGACGGCGACTGGGTCGTGGTCCGCTCGCAGCGCACCGCCGAGAACGGCGAGATCGTGGCGGCCATGCTCGACGGCGAGGCCACCGTCAAGGTGCTGCGCCAGCGCGACGGCCACACCTGGCTGCTGCCCCGCAACTCCAACTTCGAGCCGATCCTCGGCGACGAGGCAGAGGTGCTCGGGAAGATCGTGGCGGTCCTGCGCTCGGTCTGACACCGGGCGTGCAGGAGGGGCCCGACCGGCGTGCAGCCGGCCGGGCCCCTCCTGCGTTCGACGGGCACCGGCGATCGGGGCGCGCGCCCCTCCGTCGCGGTCACGGGAAGGCGGAGGAGGGCCGCCGAAACCCCGTCGCCGAACCCTCCGGCCGCCGCCGGTCGGTGGTGCGGGTCGCCGCACCCCCTCCCGGATGCGCCGAGCGCCCGCCTCCCTGACGGGGAGACGGGCGCTCGGGTGGTGGCGATCAGGCCTGGACGGCCGCGCGCGGAACCGCGAACTCGGTGAGCGAGCCCGCCAGATCGGCGTGCACGAGGGCGACCACGTGGGTGCCGCCCTCGACGTACTGCGTCGACAGGATCCGGCCGCTGCGGTGCAGATGCGAGATCACGTCGCCACGGTCGTACGGCACGAGCAGGTCGATCTCGACGTCCGGCTCAGGCAGGATCTCGGCGATCCGCGCCTCCAGCTCGTCGATGCCCTCGCCGCTGCGCGCCGACACGAAGACCGCGTCGGGAGCGAGACCGCGCAGCACCAGCCGCGTGCCCTCGTCCACCAGATCGGCCTTGTTGAAGGCGATGATCTCGGGGATGCTGCGGGCGCCCACCTCGCCGATCACGTCGCGCACGGTGGCGATCTGCCCGGCCGGATCGGGGTGGGAGGCGTCCACGACGTGGACGATCACATCGGAGTCCGCGACCTCCTCGAGCGTCGACCGGAAGGCCTCGACGAGCTGGTGCGGAAGCGCTCGCACGAAGCCGACCGTGTCGGCGAGCGTGTAGAGGCGCCCGTCCTTCGTCTGGGCCTTGCGAACGGTGGCGTCGAGGGTCGCGAAGAGCGAGTTCTCGACGAGGACGCCCGCGTGCGTCATCCGGTTCAGCAGGCTCGACTTGCCGGCGTTCGTGTACCCCGCGATCGCCACCGAGGGGACGGCGTTGCGCTTGCGGTTCGCGCGCTTGGCCTCGCGGGCGGGCTTCATCGCCGTGATCTGCTTGCGCAGGCGCGCCATGCGGGTGTGGATGCGGCGACGATCGAGCTCGATCTTCGTCTCACCCGGACCGCGCGAGCCCATTCCGGCTCCCGCGCCCACCTGGCCGCCGGCCTGGCGGGACATGGACTCGCCCCAGCCGCGCAGTCGCGGGAGCAGGTACTCGAGCTGCGCGAGCTCGACCTGCGCCTTGCCCTCACGGCTCTTCGCGTGCTGGCTGAAGATGTCGAGGATCACCGCGGTGCGGTCGATCACCTTGACCTTCACCACGTCCTCCAGCGCACGCCGCTGGCTCGGTGCGAGCTCGGTGTCGGCGACGACCGTGTCCGCGCCGAGGGCCGCGACGAGCCCCGCGAGCTCCTGGGCCTTGCCCTTGCCGAGGTAGGTGCTCGGATCGGGGTGCGGGCGGCGCTGGAGCAGGCCGTCGAGGACCGTCGCTCCCGCCGTCTCCGCGAGCGCGGCGAGCTCGTGCAACGAGTTCTCCGCGTCCTCCAGCGAATTCTGCGAGTACACGCCGATGAGCACGACGTTCTCCAGGCGCAGCTGGCGGTACTCGACCTCCGTGACGTCCTCGAGCTCGGTCGAGAGGCCGGCGACGCGTCGCAGCGCCTGCCGGTCGTCGCGGTCGAACTGCTCGCCGTCGCTGTTCTCGCCCTCGTGGCCGGCGCTCTGCAGCGCCTGGGCTCCACCCGCGACGAAGCGCGAGTACCCTGCCGAACGCGACTGCGCGTTCGCCAGGACCCTCGAGACGACGTCCACGGCCTCGGTCGTGTCGGTCTCGTTCAGGTCTTCCGTCATCCGGATAACACTAACTCCTCAGGTCTTGATAGGTTCACTTCTCATGGCCGCCGAGCACTACTTCTCGAGTACTCCCGACGGCGACCTCCGGCCCCGCAGGATCCAGGCCCGCCTGGCCGGCCGCGACCTCGAGGTCACGACGGCAGGAGGGGTGTTCAGCCCCGGTCACGTCGATCTCGGCACACGCGTCCTGCTGGACGCGGTGCCCGACGCCCCCGCTGACGGGGACCTGCTGGACCTCGGCTGCGGCTGGGGCCCGATCGCCCTCGCGCTCGCCCTCGCCTCCCCCGACGCCCGGGTGTGGGCGGTCGACGTCAACCAGCGGGCGCTCGAGCTGGTCCGTCGCAACTGCGAGGAACTCGGCGTCCTCAATGTCAACGCCGTGCTGCCCGAGGATGTTCCCGACGACGTCCGCTTCCGCACCGTGTGGTCGAACCCGCCGATCCGCATCGGCAAGGAGGAGCTGCACCTCCTGCTCGAACGCTGGCTGCCGCGGCTCGAGGAGGGCGCGGACGCCTGGCTCGTCGTGCAGCGCAACCTCGGCTCCGACTCGCTCCAGACCTGGCTGGGCGCCGCGTTCGCCGGGCGGCTCGACGTGGAGCGCGTCTCCTCGGCGAAGGGCTTCCGCGTGCTGCGGACGACCCGCCTGGCCTGACCGGGTCCTCAGTCGATCCGGATCGTCCCGGTGAAGACGAGGTCGGCCGGGCCGGAGAGCCCGACGTGCTCGCCCTCCTCCGCCGCGAACATCGTCACGCCGAGCGTGCCGCCCGGGACCTCCACGCGCCAGGCCTGCGGAGCGCGCGCTCCCGCCCAGTAGCGCACCGCCAGTGCCGCCGCCGCGGCACCCGTGCCGCAGCTCAGGGTCTCGCCGCTGCCGCGCTCGTGCACGCGCATCCGGATCCGCCCGATCCCGTCGTGGACCAGGGGCTCGCCGGGAACCACGAACTCGACGTTCGCGCCGTCCTCGAGCTCCGGGTCGAGCTGCGGGATGTAGGAGAGGTCGGCGGAGTCGAGCTCCTCGTCGTTGCTGAGGGCGACGACCACGTGCGGATTGCCGAGGTCGATCCCGAGACCGGGGCGCGCGACCTTGAGCTCCTTCGCCCGCACCAGGGGCTCGCCGCCCGCCAGCTCCCAGCGGCCGAGGTCGACCTGGAACCCGGCACCGCTGCGGGTGACGTCGCGGACGCCGGCGCGGGTGCCGATCGGCAGGGTGTCGCCGGGCTCGAGCGCCGCGAGGCCGCCCGCGAGCAGGAACGCGGCGTAGACGCGGATGCCGTTGCCGCACATCTCGGCGATCGAGCCGTCGGCGTTGCGGTAGTCCATGAACCACTCCGCCTCGCTCTCCTCGGCCAGAGCCGCGGCGCCCTCCGGGATCGCGCGGGAGCGGACGGCACGGATGACGCCGTCGGCGCCGACGCCGAAGTGGCGGTCGCAGATCATCGCGATCTGCGCGGGCGAGAGGTCGACCTCACCGTCCGGGTCGCTGAAGAGCACGAAGTCGTTGCCGGTGCCCTGGCCCTTGGTGAAGTGCAGCTCGATCGTCATGGCGCACAGCCTAGCGAGGAGCGGGAGCGGCGGCCTGGGCGGCGGCGTGCGCCCGCGACACCAGGTCCGGCGCGTCGTACGGGAGCCGGTGGGCGCCGGCGTAGCGCCGGAACCAGCTGTTCTGCCGACGTGCGTAGCGGCGCGTGAGCGCCTGCGTCGCCGCGATCGCCTCCTCCTCGCTGAGGACGCCGGCACGCTGGGCGAGCGCCTGGGCGTACCCGATGGCCCGCCCGGCTGTGACGCCGCGCTCCAGGCCGAAGGGGACGAGCCGCTCGACCTCGTCGAGCATCCCGGTCGCCCACATCCGCTCCACCCGCCGGTCGAGGCGCTGCACCAGCTCCTCCCGCGGAGCCTCGAGGAACAGGATCGAGGCGGGGCGCCACCGAACCGGCTCGTCGGACATCAGCGCGCTGTGCGTGCTCCCGCCGGTGAGCTCCGCGATCTCGAGCGCGCGGACGATGCGCCGGGCGTTGTGCGGACCGATCCGCTCGGCCACTCCGGCGTCGATCCGGCGCAACCGCTCGACGAGGGCGCCCAGGCCCTCCCGCTCGGCGGTCTCCTCGAGCCGGCGCCGGACGGCCGGGTCGGTGCCCGCGAACGAGAACTCGAAGACGACGCTGGAGACGTACAGACCGGAGCCCCCGACGAGGATCGGCGTCGCCCCGCGCGCCAGCACGCTCTCGATCACGCGCCGCGCCTCGCTCTGGTAGCGGGCGACCGACGCCTCCTCCGTCACGTCGAGGACGTCGAGCAGGTGGTGCGGGACGCCCCGACGCTCGTCGGCGGGCAGCTTCGCGGTGCCGATGTCCATCCCGCGGTAGAGCTGCATCGCGTCGGCGTTCACGATCTCAGCGGCGCCGCCGTCCTGCCGGATCGCCTCGGCGAGCTCGAGCGAGAGGTCGGACTTGCCCGTGCCGGTCGCGCCGACGACCGCGATGAGCTCCGGCGCGGTATCGGGGGCTCCGGTCTCAGCGCTCGCCATCGAGGGCGTCGTAGATCGGCGTCGTCAGCGTGCCGGCGTCGCGCACGCGCAGCGACGGCAGGCCCAGCGAGACCCGGGGCGCCCCGCTCCCGCCCGGGGCGGCCGGAACTCCGCAGGACTCGGTCTGCGCCCGGTCCCAGGCGTCGCCCGCGCGGGTGCGGCGGATGCGGAGCGGCGCGCCGTCGGGCGAATCCGCCAGGAGGTAGAAGGGGGCGGCACGGGTGACCCGGACGGAGACCACGTCTCCGGGACGCGGCTGCTCGGAGCCCTCGGGCACGTCGAAGTGCACCAGACGGCTGTCCTCGGCGCGTCCGCTCAGCCGGTGCGTCTCCGTGTCGCGACGGCCCTCGCCGGTCGCGACGAGGACCTCGACCTCTCGGCCGACGACTGCGCGGTTCTCCTGCTCGCTGATCGCGTCCTGCAGGGCGACGAGCCGCTCGTAACGCTCCTGGACGACCGCCTTGGGGATCTGGTCGGGCAGCGTCGCGGCCGGGGTGCCGGGCCGGATGGAGTACTGGAAGGTGAAGGCGGAGGCGAAGCGGGCCGCCTCGACCACCCGCAGGGTCTCCTGGAAGTCGGCCTCCGTCTCGCCGGGGAAGCCCACGATGATGTCGGTGCTGATCGCCGCGTGCGGGATGCGATCGCGCACCCGGTCGAGGATCCCGAGGAACTTCTCGGAGCGGTAGGAGCGGCGCATCGCCTTGAGGACGCGGTCGGAGCCGGATTGGAGCGGCATGTGCAGCTGCGGCATCACCGCCGGCGTCTCGGCCATGGCGTCGATCACGTCGTCGGTGAAGGCCGCGGGATGGGGGCTCGTGAAGCGGATCCGCTCGAGCCCGTCGATGGTGCCCGCCGCGCGGAGCAGCTTCGAGAACGCCTGGCGATCGCCGAACTCGACGCCGTAGGAGTTCACGTTCTGGCCGAGAAGGGTGACCTCGATCGCGCCGTCGTCCACGAGCGCCTGGATCTCGGCGAGCACGTCGCCGGGGCGCCGGTCCTTCTCCTTGCCGCGGAGCGAGGGGACGATGCAGAAGGTGCAGGTGTTGTTGCAGCCGACCGAGATCGAGACCCAGCCGCTGTAGGTCGAGTCGCGCTTCGTGGGGAGCGTGGAGGGGAAGACATCGAGCGACTCGAGGATCTCGAGCTGCGCCTCGTCGTTGTGGCGGGCGCGCTCGAGCAGGCTCGGGAGGGCGCCCATGTTGTGCGTGCCGAAGACGACGTCGACCCACGGGGCGCGGTCGAGGATGACGTTCTTGTCCTTCTGCGCGAGGCAGCCGCCGACCGCGATCTGCATCCCCTCGTGGCGGCGCTTCACCGACGCGAGGTGGCCGAGGTTGCCGTAGAGCTTGTTGTCGGCGTTCTCGCGCACCGCGCAGGTGTTGATGACGACGACGTCGGCCTCGGCTCCATCGGCGGACACGTAGCCCGCCGCCTCGAGCGAACCGCTCAGCCGCTCGGAGTCGTGCACGTTCATCTGGCACCCGAACGTACGGACCTCGTAGGTCCTCGGCCGGGTCTCGGCGACGGGCGACGGGGCGGTACCGAGCGTGCTCATGGTGTGGGATTCTACGCTCCGGTCGGACCGCTCCCGGGCCGCCGTGTCAGCGGAAGCGGACGCTCGACCCCGGCTTGCGGATCGTCTCGCGGACGACGCGCTGCACGAGTCCGCCGGCGTAGCCGCGGCGCGCGAGGAACCCCGTGAGCCGGCGCTCGGCGACCTCGTCGGAGAGCGAGCGCAGGCTCGGCAGGCGCTTGCGCGCGAGCTCGAGCGCCGTGCGGTACTCGTCGTCGCCGTCCAGCTCGTCGAGCGCTGACGCGATCGCCTCGGGGTCGATCTTCCGCGCGCGCAGCTCCTGCTGGATGGAGGAGCGGCCGAGCTTCTTGCGGTCGCGGAGCGAGACGACCAGCTGCTCCGCCATGCGGAGGTCGTCGAGGTAGCCGAAGCGCGTGAAGCGCTCGAGGATCTCGAGGGCGTCCTTCTCGGCGACGCCCTCCGTGTAGAGGCGCGCCTCGACCTCGGCGACCGAGAGGCTCTTGCGGGAGAGCCCCCGTACGATCCGATCCGCGACCTGCTCGGGATCGATCTCCTCCGGGATCGCGATCGCGTCGTCGTCGTCCTCGTCGTCCGCTTTCTCGACGAACGCCGGCGTGCGCCGGGCGACGTGAGCCGAGAGCTCGGCGATCCGCTCGGAGGCCGGAGACGCGGCGCCGCCGAGGGCGGAGCCTCCCGACTCTCCTGCGACCGTCCGGGGAGCACTGGTGCTCGGCGTCCCGGCTCCGGACGGCTCCGGAAGCGACCCGGCCCCGTCGGCGTCCGGCGCCGCCGGAGCCCAGCCCTCGTCGCCCGCCGCACCCCGGTCGACCCAGGGCAGGAAGGCCACGGGGCGGCCCTTCGCCCCCTCCGCGGCCTTCTCCGCCACGGGCTAGGCGCCCTTGCGCACGGGCTGCTTGGTCTCGATCGCGACCGGCGCGGCCTCGACGGCCGCGTTCGGGTCGACGATCACGCCGAGCTTGACCAGGATGCGCTTCTCGATCTCGGCGGCCACATCGGGGTTGTCGATGAGGAACTGGCGCGCCTTCTCCTTGCCCTGGCCGA
The DNA here is from genome assembly GCF_002932015.1 of Rathayibacter sp. AY1H3. NCBI lineage: Bacteria > Bacillati > Actinomycetota > Actinomycetes > Micrococcales > Microbacteriaceae > Rathayibacter > Rathayibacter sp. AY1H3. Next base: position 58,646 of record NZ_PSUU01000009.1, on the reverse strand, counting down.
GCTGGTCGCCGTCGTAGGTGTACCAGGCGCCCGACTTGCGGACGATCTCGTGCTCGACACCGAAGTCGATCAGGCTGCCCTCGCGGGAGATGCCGACGCCGTAGAGGATGTCGAACTCGGCCTGCTTGAAGGGCGGGGCCATCTTGTTCTTCACGACCTTGACGCGGGTGCGGTTGCCGACCGCGTCGGTGCCGTCCTTCAGCGTCTCGATGCGGCGGATGTCGAGGCGGACCGACGCGTAGAACTTGAGCGCCTTGCCGCCCGCCGTGGTCTCGGGGCTTCCGAAGAAGACGCCGATCTTCTCGCGCAGCTGGTTGATGAAGATCATCGTGGTGTTCGTGGTGTTCAGTCCGCCGGTCAGCTTGCGCAGCGCCTGGGACATGAGGCGGGCCTGCAGGCCGACGTGGGAGTCGCCCATCTCGCCCTCGATCTCGGCACGCGGCACGAGGGCCGCGACGGAGTCGATCACGATGAGGTCGATCGAGCCCGAGCGCACGAGCATGTCGGCGATCTCGAGCGCCTGCTCTCCGGTGTCGGGCTGCGACACGAGGAGGGAGTCGATGTCGACGCCGAGCTTCTTGGCGTACTCGGGGTCGAGCGCGTGCTCCGCGTCGATGAAGGCGGCGATGCCGCCGTTGCGCTGCGCGTTCGCGATCGCGTGCAGCGTGAGGGTGGTCTTTCCGGAGGACTCGGGGCCGTAGATCTCGACGATGCGGCCACGCGGGAGCCCGCCGATCCCGAGCGCGACGTCGAGCGCGATCGAACCGGTCTGGATCACCTCGACGGGAGCGCGGTCGTCGCTTCCGAGGCGCATGACGGCGCCCTTGCCGAACTGGCGGTCGATCTGGGCGAGTGCGGTCTCGAGGGACTTCTCGCGGTCGGAGGAACTGGGCATGGCCGTCTCGCTCTCGTGTTCGTGGTGGTGTCGCCTACAGGCTGTCGCGACATGCCGGTGGCTGTCGGAGTGACAGTGCCGGCCGGCTGCGACAAGGCGGTGAAGCAGGTCCGTTCAGGTGTCTCCGACGGTACGCCCGACCACCGACATCGGGGCCGAGCGAGAGCGACTCCGTGGAGACGGGGCCGTTCCTGCTTCTGTGGAGGAGCCTAGACCCGTTCGAACACGGATTCGAGCACGAGCCGTCGGCGTGTCGAACACGGCTTCGGCGACGGGAGCGTCAGCGGTGGCGCTTCCGCGGATCCACGCCGTGCCACCGGGCCTCCGGGACGTCGTTGGCGCGGCAGAGGGCGAGCCAGACCTCGCGCGGCTCCGCTCCGTCCGCGAGGGCGCGCTCGGCGGTGCGGCCCCCGAGCTCGGTCAGCACGAGGTCCGAGACCAGGACACGGGCATAGGCGCCGCCGAACTCGTCGTCCACCAGCTGCCGGAACTCGCTCAAGCGCATGCGTCCACGGTAGCCGCTGCCCGGAGGCCGCACTCCCCCGGGAACGCCGAAGGGCGCCCGGCCGGAGCCTGGGCGCCCTTCGCGTGGAACGGGTGCGGTGAGTGGAGGGGACGGGGGCCGACTACTGCGTGACGAGGTCCGCGTCGAAGCCGGCGACCATGTCGGCCGGAATGGTGTCGGGGATGGTGTCGATGCCCTCGATGACGGCGAGACGATCGCCGACCTCGCGCATGATCACCGAGATGGGGGTGTCGAGGGCGTCGGCGACAGAGGCGAGGATCTCCGAGGAGGCCTCCTTCTGACCGCGTTCGACCTCGCTCAGGTAGCCGAGCGCAACGCTCGCCTTGCTCGCCACCTGACGGAGCGTACGACCTTTCTGCAGGCGAAAGTCCCTGAGGACATCGCCGATCTCTTGACGAACTAGAACCACTGGACCCTCCTTCTCCACGTCAACCGCATGTCGTGCACCTGCACCGCGAGCACGAGCGCCGGAGATTCTCCGGAGCGGGTGATCGGGGGGCTGGGACGAGAGAACCGGATAGCTGTTCACTACCCGGTTCGTATGGTGTCGACTCTAATACCGGATGACTGGACTTTGCGTGTGAGCGACACCAGTTGTAACCGGGCCGCAATGCGGCGCATTCCGATTCCCGGAGGGCCCTCGCTGGGTATCCGCCTCATGCGCCGCGGGAGATCAGCTCCGCGCCGAGGGCGAGAGCCGCGTCGACCGAGGCGGCGCGGATCGCGGCGCGGTCGCCGTCGAACCGGTGCTCACGGACGAGCTCGTCCTCGCCGAGGACGGCCGCCACGAAGACGGTGCCGACGGCCGCATCCCCCTGCGGATCCGGACCGGCGACCCCCGTCGTCGCCAGGCCGAGCGTCGGACGCCCGTCGGCTGCGAGCCACGAGGACGCTCCGCGCGCCATCTGCACGGCGACTCCGGGATCGACGGGCCCCCGCTCGCCGAGGACGCGCGCGTCGACCCCGAGGAGCCGGTCCTTGAGGTCGGTGGCATAGCTCACCACTCCCCCGCGGTACACGGCGGAGGCGCCGGGCACCTCCACGAGGGCGGAGCTGAGCGCGCCGCCGGTGAGCGACTCCGCGACGGCGAGGTCGACACCCCGCCGCCGGAGCTCGGCGATCAGCTGCGCGGCCGTCACCGCGTCGACCGGGCGGCCCGGCTCTGGCGGGCGGCGTCGGCGAGGTAGTCGATCCCGGTGGCGACCGTGAGCACCACCGCGGCCGTCATCGTGATCCCGTTCAGCCAGTGGACCCACTCGCCGAGGACGGCCCAGAGCGGCAGCAGAGCGAGGGAGATCGCGATCGACTGCACGATCGTCTTGAGCTTGCCGCCCCGTGACGCCGGGATCACCCGGTCCGAGAGCACGGCCATCCGGAAGACGGTGATGCCGATCTCGCGCACCAGGATGACGATCGTCACCCACCACGGCAGCTCCGCGAGGATCGAGAGCCCGACGAGCGCCGCACCGGTCAGCACCTTGTCGGCGATCGGATCCAGGAGCTTGCCGAGATCGGTCACGAGGCCCCGGCTCCGGGCGATGTGCCCGTCGATGCCGTCCGTGGCGATCGCGACGATGAAGAGGAGCGCCGCGGCGATCCGGATCCCGCCGTCCTGCCCCCCGTCGGCCAGCAGGAGCCAGAAGAAGACGGGCGCCAGCAGGATCCGGACGACCGTGATCGCGTTCGGCAGGTTCCAGTTGCCCGACGCGGCCGGAGCCGGTGCGGTGGGGTGGGTCATCGTGCTCCGCCGTTCCTCGCAGTGCGGGCGACCGGGACGGTCACTCGCGTCCCGTCAGCGTCCAGGCGTCCTCGCCGGACCCCTCGTCGTCGTCGTGGTAGTCGGTGGCGGCGGGCCCCGTCGGCTCGGCCAGCGGATCCGCGTACGGGTCCGGGGCGACCGAGGACGGCGCGGCCGGCCCCTCGCCCGGGTCCTCGCCGCGCATGCGCGCGAGGACGCCCGGCAGCTGCTCGGCGGTGACCAGCACGTCGCGGGCCTTCGACCCCTCGGAGGGGCCGACGACCTCGCGCGACTCGAGCAGGTCCATCAGTCGGCCGGCCTTGGCGAAGCCGACGCGGAGCTTGCGCTGCAGCATCGAGGTCGAGCCGAACTGCGTGCTGACGACGAGCTCGGCCGCCGCGACCAGCAGCTCGAGGTCGTCCCCGATGTCGGAGTCGATCTCCTTGCGCTGCGCCTGCACGGTGATGTCCTGGCGGTACTCGGGCTGCGCCTGACGGGTGACGTGCTCGACGACCTTCGCGATCTCGTCCTCGCGGACCCAGGCGCCCTGCACGCGCATCGGCTTGTTGGTGCCCATGGGGAGGAAGAGGCCGTCGCCCTGCCCGATGAGCTTGTCGGCTCCCGGCTGGTCGAGGATGACCCGCGAGTCGGTCACGCTGGTCACCGCGAAGGCGAGGCGGCTGGGCACGTTCGCCTTGATGAGGCCGGTCACCACGTCGACGCTCGGCCGCTGCGTGGCCAGCACGAGGTGGATGCCCGAGGCGCGCGCGAGCTGGGTGATCCGCACGATCGAGTCCTCGACGTCGCGCGGGGCGACCATCATCAGGTCGGCGAGCTCGTCGACCACCACGAGGAGGTACGGGTACGGCTTGAGGACGCGGCTGCTGCCCGCCGGGAGCTTGATCTCGTCCGCGCGGACGGCCGCGTTGAAGTCGTCGATGTGACGGAACCCGAACGACGCCAGGTCGTCGTAGCGCATGTCCATCTCCTTCACGACCCACTGCAGCGCCTCGGCGGCCTTCTTGGGGTTCGTGATGATCGGAGTGATCAGGTGCGGCACTCCGCCGTAGATGGTGAGCTCCACGCGCTTGGGGTCGATCAGGACCATCCGCACGTCCTGCGGGCGCGCGCGCATCAGCAGGCTCGTGATCATCGAGTTGACGAAGCTGGACTTGCCGGAGCCGGTGGAGCCGGCGACCAGGAGGTGCGGCATCTTGGCGAGGTTCGCCACGACGTAGCCGCCCTCGACGTCCTTGCCGACGCCGATGGTCATCGGGTGCGTGGACGTCGTCGAGGCCGGCGAGCGGAGGACGTCGCCCAGGGAGACGATCTCGCGGTCCGTGTTGGGGATCTCGACGCCGATCGCGCTCTTGCCCGGGATCGGGGAGAGGATCCGGACCTCGTTGCTGGCGACGGCGTAGGACAGGTTCTTGCTGAGCGCGGTGACGCGCTCGACCTTGACGCCGGGGCCGAGCTCGATCTCGTAGCGGGTGACGGTCGGGCCGCGGGAGAAGCCGGTGACCGTCGCGTCCACGTTGAACTGCTGCAGCACCTCGGTGATGGCGCGGACCATCTCGTCGTTGGCCGCCGAGCGCGCCTTGGAGGGCGTGCCCGTCGAGAGGGCGGCCGCCGAGGGGAGGCGGTACGGCGCGTCGTCCTCGAACGAGGAGTCGAACCCGGCGGTCGGGTCCTCCTCGGCGAGGGGCGCGATCGGGCCGGTCTCGATGACGGGCGGGACCGGGACGGCGGGCGCCACGTCGAGGCGGTCGAGCCGGATGACCTCGGTCGCGTCGTCGTCGACCACGCCGGTCGCGCCGCGGGGAGCGCCCGTCTGCTCGAAGCGGGCGAGCGCCGCCTCGGCGGTCTCGGCCTCGGCCAGCACCTCGGTGGCGTAGGAGCGGGTCGGCGGGTGGGCCTCGTCGTCGCGCTCCTCGAGCGCGGTGTCGAAGCCCTTCGCGCGGCCGCGGGCGGGCGCGGCGCCCTCGAGCACCTCGGTGAAGGAGTCGATCGGGAGCTCGGTCTGCACGGTCGGCTCGTCCTCGCGCCCGGACTCGGTGCGCCGCCACCAGGGCAGCTCTCCGCCGTCCTGCTGCGCGTCCTCCTCCTGCTCGGCCTCCGCCTTCGCCGCGGCCTTGGCGGCGGCCCGCTCGGCCTTGAGGCGGGCGCGCTCCTCGTCGTCGAGCACGGGGGCGCCGAAGAGGTAGCCGTAGAGCTCCCGCGAGCGCGCGCCGATGCGGTTCGGCGGGGTCTTGGTGATGATGAACAGCGACAGCAGGATCACGAGCGACAGCAGCACGGTCGCGCCGGGGACGGTGGCGATCGCCGCGAGCGGGGCGCCCACCAGCCAGCCGAGGACGCCTCCCGCGGCCGCCATGGTCTCGATTCCCTGGCCGGGCTGCGGCAGGCCGAGGTGCGCGTGGCAGATGCCGGCGGAGGCGACGAGCAGCGTGATGACGCCCACGCCGATCCGCCCGTTGTCGTCGACGGACCGGGGGTGCCGGAAGAGCCAGAGGGAGAAGAGGAGAAGGACGACCGGCAGCACGTAGGCGACCCGGCCGAAGAAGCCGCCGAAGCTCCACGCGTCGAGCACCAGGGCGACCGGGTCGGTCGCGAGGAACCACTCGACCACCGCGCCCGCGACGGCCAGCAGCAGCAGCAGGAAGGGGACGCCGTCGCGGCGCTCCTCCTTCGCCAGCCGCTCTGGACCGAGGGCGCGGGCGGCGCCGCCCGCGAGGTGGGCCAGCGCCATCCAGAACCGCACGGCGGGGTTGGTGCGCGGGGCGGACTCGAAGGCCACCGTCTTCGTCTCGGCGGCCGCCTTGCCCGAGCCCCGTCCGGATCGCGGCGCGCCGGAGCGCGGAGTCGCGCTGCCGCGCCCGCGCGAGGTCGTCTTGGTACTGGTCGCCATGAGGCCACCGTACCCGCCGCCCCCGTCAGGGCCGGTGACCCGCGCCGCGACCGCCGGCGCCGATCCGCCGCCGGCCGGGAGGCTCAGGCCTCGATGACGAGCGGCACGATCATGGGCCGGCGGCGGTAGGAGGTGTTGACCCAGCGGCCGACGACGCGACGGACGGCCTGCGAGAGCGCGTGCTGATCGCTCGCCCCGTTCCGCACCGCCTCCTCGAGCGCGGCCGCGATCCGCGGCTTGACCTCGTCGAAGACGCTGTCGTCCTCCGCGAAGCCCTTCGCGTGGATCTCGGGGCCGACGACGATCCGCCCCGTGCCCGCCTCGACCACCACGATGATCGAGATGAAGCCCTCCTCGCCGAGGATCCGCCGGTCCTTGAGGTCGGCGTCGGTGATCTCGCCCACCGACGATCCGTCGACGTAGACGAACCCCAGGTCGAGCCGTCCGACGACGGTCGCCCTGCCGTCGAGCAGGTCGATCACGGTGCCGTCCTCGGCGATGATCGTGTTCTCCTCCGCGATCCCGGTCTCACGCGCGAGCTGCGCGTTCGCGACCAGGTGCCGGTACTCGCCGTGCACCGGCATCACGTTCAGCGGCTTGAGGATGTTGTAGCAGTAGAGGAGCTCGCCGGCCGCGGCGTGCCCGGACACGTGCACCTTCGCGTTGCCCTTGTGCACGACGGTCGCTCCGAGCCGCGTGAGCCCGTTGATGACCCGGTACACCGCGTTCTCGTTGCCGGGGATGAGACTGGAGGCGAGGATCACGGTGTCGCCCTCCCCCGGCTCGATCTGGTGATCGAGGTTGGCCATCCGGCTGAGGACGGCCATCGGCTCGCCCTGCGACCCGGTGGACATGTAGACGATCCTGTCCTCGGGGACGTCGCCCGACTTCTTCATGTCGACCAGGACTCCCGGAGGGACGTGCAGGTAGCCGAGATCCGCGGCGATGCGCATGTTGCGGACCATGGAGCGGCCGAGCAGCGCCACGCGGCGGCCCGTGGCGTGGGCCGCGTCGAGCACCTGCTGCACCCGGTGCACGTGGCTGGAGAAGCTCGCGACGATGACGCGGCGGGTCGCCCTGGCCATGACGCTCTCGATGACCGGGCCGATGTCGCGCTCGCTCGGCGTGAAGCCGGGGACGTCGGCGTTGGTGGAGTCGACCATGAACAGGTCGACGCCCTCCTCGCCGAGGCGGGCGAAGGCGCGCAGGTCGGTGATCCGGCCGTCGAGCGGCAGCTGGTCCATCTTGAAGTCGCCGGTGTGCAGCACCGAGCCGGCGTCGGTGACGATCGACACGGCCAGCGCGTCCGGGATCGAGTGGTTCACGGCGACGAACTCGAGCTCGAAGGGCCCGAGGTTCTCGACGTCGCCCTCCTTCACCGTGAGCGTGTACGGCGTGATCCGGTGCTCCTTGAGCTTCGCCTCGACGAGGGCGAGCGTGAGGGTGGAGCCGATCAGCGGGATGTCGCGCTTCAGCCGGAGCAGGTAGGGGACGGCGCCGATGTGGTCCTCGTGGCCGTGGGTGAGGACCACTCCGACGATGTCGTCGAGCCGGTCCCGGATGGGCGTGAAGTCCGGGAGGATCAGGTCGACGCCCGGCTGGTCCTCCTCCGGGAAGAGCACGCCGCAGTCGACGACCAGGAGCCTGCCGTCGATCTCGAAGACGGTCATGTTGCGGCCGATCTCGCCGAGGCCGCCGAGAGGGATGATCCGGAGCGTTCCCGGAGCGAGCGGGGCGGGGATGATCACGGGACCGGGCATGCGCCCTCCTTCTCCAGCGGTGCTTTCTCGGGACGTGCCGCTCGGGCTCAGCGGGTGGTGCCGGCGACCTTCGGGAGGGCGCCGCCGGCCGCGGCGTTGCGGTCGGGCCGGAAGTTGCGGAAGTCGACGCCCGGGATGTCGCGGACCAGGCCGAGCTCGTCCTCGATGAGCGCCGCCTCCGACTCCTCCGGGCCGACCAGGGGCAGCCGCACGCGCGGCGAGGAGATGCGGCCGAGGCCGTGCAGGATGTACTTCGCGGCGACGGTCCCGGGGACGTGCGTCATCACGGCGCGCACGAGCGGCTCGAGCTGCTGGTGCGCACGAGTGGCCGCGTGGAGGTCGCCCGCGTTCACGGCGTCGACGATCGTGCGGTACGGCGCGGCGGCGATGTTCGCGGTGACGCCGATGAGCCCCGTGGCGCCGATGGCGAGCTCGGGGAGCACGTTCGCGTCGTCGCCGCAGAAGTACATCAGGTCGGTCTGGTTGAGCACGCGGCTGACCTCGGAGAGATCGCCCTTCGCGTCCTTCACGGCCAGGATGTTCGGGTGCTTGGCCGCCCGCAGGATCGTCTCGTAGCGGATCGGCACGCCGGTGCGGCCGGGGATGTCGTAGAGGATGACCGGCAGGTCCGTCGCATCCGCGATCATCCGGAAGTGGGTGAGCACGCCCGCCTGCGTGGGCTTGTTGTAGTACGGGGTGACGATCATGTTGCCGTCGGCGCCGGCCTTCTCGCTCTGACGGGCGAGCTGCATGGCGTGGGCGGTCTCGTTCGAGCCGCCTCCCGTGATGATCTTCGCGCGGCCCCCGGCGACCGAGCGGCCGACCTCGACGAGGCGGATCTTCTCCGGGTCGGTCAGGGTGCTGGTCTCGCCCGTGGTCCCGGTGACCACGATGCCGTCCGCGCCCGCTGCGATGCAGTCGTCGATGTGCTTCTCGACACCGGGCCAGTCGACCTCGCCGTCGGCGGTGAACGGGGTGACCAGGGCGACCAGGACCTGGCCGAAGGGATTCTCCGGAGTTGACACGCTGCCAGGGTAGCGGGTCGCCGCCGCGCCGCCGGGAGGAGCTTCCCGGAGCCGCCCGCGCGGACGGCAGCAGGCGATCGGGCGGGACGGCCCGCTCGTCCTCGCCGGGCGGCGGGCTACGGGGCGACGCGGCCGTTCGCTGTGAAGGCGGCGGCCGTGAGGGGCATCAGCTCCTGGAACTGCGTCTCCATCTGCTCGGCCGCCATCTCGATCTCGCGCTGCGGGAAGGAGGGGAACGTCGAGTCCTCGCGCTTGGTGCGCAGGGAGAGGAAGTTCATCAGCGAGCGGGCGTTGAGCGTGACGTACATCGACGAGTAGATGTTCAGCGGGAGGACGATCCGGGCGACCTCGCGGGCGACGCCCTCGCCGAGCATCCGCCGGTACGACTCGTAGGCCTGCGTGCTGACGCGGCGCGTCTCCTCGGCGACGAGCTCGGCCTGCTCCGCGGTGCCCGGCTCGAAGGAGTAGGCGCCGGGCTTGCCGACCTGCACGAGGTTGCGCCGGGGGCCGGGCACGTAGAAGACCGGGCGGAGCTCGCGGTAGCGGCCCGATTCCTCGTTGTAGGAGGCGATGCGGTGCCGCATGAACTCGCGGAAGACGAAGATCGGCGCCTGCACGTAGAAGGTCATCGAGTTGTGCTCGAACGGCGAGCCGTGGCGGTCGCGCATCAGGTAGTTGATCAGTCCGCGGTCGCGCTTGCGCTGCAGCTCGGCGTCGGACTCCTCGCCGTCGAGCGCCTCGGCGAGCGTCTTCTCGCCCTGGGTCGAGACGCGGGCCGCGAACAGCACGTCCGAGTCGTGGGCGCTCGCGCGGACCAGCTCGACGACGACATCACTGCGGAAGACGGGACTGCTCGGGTCTGCGCTGAGGCTGCTCTGTTCGGTCACGGATCGAACCTAGACCACGCTCCGACCGCGGCCGTCGTCACATCCCGAAACAGTCGTCCGCGCAGCGCCTGCGCCGACCTACGCTTCCCGGATGGAGCCCGTGACGATCCTCGCCGCACTGCTCGGCCTCGTCGTGCTGGGCGTCGTCCTCGGGGCTGTCCATCGGGCCCGCTCCGGGCGCGTCGCGGGCGTCCCCTCGCGCCAGGGCCCCGCGATCGACCCCGGCGAGCTCGTCCCCGGCGCAGTGCTCGGGACCCGGGCCACAGTCGTGCAGTTCTCGACCGACGTCTGCACGCGGTGCCCTGCAGTGCGACGGATGGTCGGGGAGCTCGCCCAGCAGCGGCCCGGGCTGGCGCACCTCGACGTCGATCTGACGCACCGCCCCGACCTCGCGGCGCGCTTCCGCGTCCGGCAGACGCCCACGCTCCTCCTGCTCGATCGAGACGGAGTGCCGCGCAGCCGCATCGGCGGCGCTCCGACCCGCGCCGCCCTGACCATCGAGCTCGACCGACTCCAGGAGACATGATGAGCACCCGCTCCCCCTCCACCACCGGCGCCACTCCCCCGTCCGGCACCGTCGATCCCCGCGGTCCGAGGGTCGCCGCCGGAGTCACCGCCGCACTCCTCCTCACGGCCGTGGGCCTCGGGCTCGCGGCCCCGGCCCGGGCCGACCTCGACGGCCGGCTCTCCCAGCCCGGCTTCCTCCTGCTGCTCGCGCTCGCCGCCCTCTTCGCCTGGTCGGCCGCGCGCGGCGTCGGCTCCGGCCCCTGGGCGGTGCTGTTCCGCCGGGTGGTCCGGCCGCACCTGGCACCGCCGCGCGAGTGGGAGGACGCCCGCCCGCCGCGCTTCGCCCAGCTGATCGGCCTGGTGGTGACCGGCACCGGCGTCCTCCTGCACGTCGCCGGCGTCCCGGGATCGGTTCCGGTCGCCGCGGCCGTCGCCTTCCTCGCCGCCTTCCTCAACGCCGTGTTCGGCCTCTGCCTGGGCTGCGAGCTCTACCTCGTGCTCGCGCGGGCCGGCCTGGTCGGGCGCTCGGCCGGCTCCCGGGCGTGAGGCTCTAGGCTGGGTCCGCTTCGCGGGCGGCCCGCGACCGGCTCCGGGAGGCACCATGAGCGACTCATCCGCACGGCACTCCGACCACGACGGGACCACGGACTCCGGCTCGCCGCGACGCGCCGCGCGCACGCCGGGCGAGCACGTGTCGACGCCGTCCGAGCTGCCCTCGGCCCGGCCGGATGCGTCCGCTCCCCGGCTCCGCGTCCTGATCTCGGGCGCCAGCGGGATGATCGGCTCCGAGCTGACCCGCCAGCTGCGCGCCGAGGGGCACGAGATCCTGCGCCTGGTGCGCCACGCGCCGTCGAGCCCGGACGAGTTCCACTGGGCGCCCACCTCGCACATGCTCGACTTCAGCGTGCTCGACCGCGTCGACGCCGTGATCAACCTCTCCGGCGCCTCGATCAGCCGCCTGCCGTGGACCGCGTCCTACAAGCGGGAGATCCTCGACTCGCGGATCCAGTCCACGCAGACCCTCACCGACGCGATGCGGATGTCCTCGACCCCGCCGACGACGCTGATCAACGCCTCCGCGGTCGGCTACTACGGAGACCGCCCGGGCGAGGAGCTCACCGAGCAGTCCTCGCGCGGCGACGGGTTCCTCGCCGACGTCGTCGACCGCTGGGAGAAGGCCGCCCACCTCGCGCCCGAGGCCACGCGGGTGGTCACCGCTCGCACCGGGCTCGTCCTCGGCGACGGCGGCGCGCTCAAGCCGCTCCTGCCCCTGACGAAACTCGGCCTCAGCGGGCCGCTCGGCAGCGGCAACCAGGCCTGGCCCTGGATCAGCCTCTACGACGAGGCCGCGGCGATCCGCCACCTGCTCACGTCCTCGCTCTCGGGCCCGGTGAACCTCGCCGGACCGGTGCCGGCGACCGCGAACGACGTGATGCGCACCCTCGCCGAGCAGCTGCACCGCCCGTTCAAGCTGGCCGTCCCCGAGAAGATCATCGAGCTCGCGCTGCGCGACGCCGGGCACGAGCTCCTGCTCTCGAGCCAGCGCCTGGTCCCCCAGCGGCTGCTCGACGACGGCTTCGAGTTCCGCCACCGCACGGTCGGCGCGGCGCTGGAGTGGGTGCTCGCCTGATCCCGGCCGCCCGAGCGGTCCTCGCCCGGAGAGCCGCGCTCGAGTCGCGGCCGAGCGGTCAGGCCGGAGCCTCGTGCTCCAGCGCGATGGCCCGGCGGATGGCGCCTCGGGCGCGCTTGCGGTCGCCGCTGGCGTCGTAGGCGAGGCCGAGGCGGTACCAGGCGCGCCAGCTGCCGGGCTGCGCGTCGACCTCCTCCGCGTACTGCGGGAACAGCGCGTCCGCCTCCTCCCGGAGCGGACGCCCGCTGGCCCGCGAGTCGAGGACCTCCTGCGGCAGCGCGTTCTCGCCCTCCAGCCGACGGGCCAGCTTCTCGGCGCGGAGCCCGAACAGCAGCTCGCGCACGAGCCCCCAGACGCCGACGGCGCCGAGGATCAGCAGGCCGACGCCCATCACGATGCCGGGCACCGTCGCCGCGGCGAAGGCGACGACGGAGTACTGCAGGCAGACGAACAGGTAGAGGGCGAGCAGGACCGCCATCAGGACGACGCCGATGCGGGTCCTCACGGGGTGCTCGTCGCTGCGGCGGCCTGGCCGGACGGAGCCCGGTCGATGACGGGCTGCTCGTCGACCGGCCGCTCGTCGAGAGGCGCGGCGTCGAAGGCGGCGCGCAGGTCGATCAGCGCGTCGAGGCCCACCACCACGCCCGTGGTCGTCCGGACCGCGTCGAGAGCGCGCAGGACGCCCTGCTCGTAGGAGGCCTGCGAGGTGGTGTCGTGCCGGATGGTGACCGTCTCGCCGGTGCCGCCGAAGACGACCTCCTGGCGCGCCTCCACTCCGGGCAGGCGGAGGCTGTGGACCGGGACGCTCGCGACCTGCTGGCCGCGGGCCCGCTGGTCGGTGTGCGGAGCCTGCACCGGACCGAGCTCGGCCCGGGCGCGCAGCAGCAGCTCGGCCGTGCGGACCGCGGTCCCGGAGGGCGAGTCGACCTTGCGGGCGCCGTGGGTCTCGACGATCTCGGCGGCGTCGAAGAAGCGCGCGGCCACGGTGGCCAGCGCGGTCGCGAGCACCGAGCCCAGCGAGAAGTTGGGGATGATCACGACGCCGGCCTCCGGCTGCTCGGCGACGCTGCGCCGGAGGGCCGCGATCCGGTCGCCGGTCCAGCCGGAGGTGCCGACGAGCACCTTCCTCCCGTTGGCCACGGCGAAGTCGACGATCTGCTGGCTGACGGCCGGCACGGTCATGTCGACGACGACGTCGGCCGCGAGCATCTCGGCGGGATCGCTCCGCGAGCCGAGCCGCGCGACGAGCGAGAACTCGCTCGACGCCTCGATGAGCGAGCAGGTGAACGAGCCGAGTCGGCCGGACGCGCCGACCACGGCGACGGAGGTAGTCACCGACTCAGCGTAGCCCGCGGCTCAGTACGGCTGGGCCTCGGGCAGGCCGGTGCGCAGCTCCACGGGCAGGTGCGAGAGATCGTTGTGCACGACGAGCACCGGCGGCTTGCGGGAGCGGACGCGGATGATCGTCAGCCCGCAGTTGGCCTGGTTGAGGCCCAGCCACCGCCAGTCGGGAGCGTCGAACACGTGGCGGACGAACCAGCCGATCACGAAGTTGTGGGTGATGAGGAGGTCGTGGCGGTCCTCGCGCGACGGCGCCAGGAACTCGGCCACCGCGTCCTGCATCTGCGCGTGCCCCGCCTCGATCTCGGCCGCGGTGACGCTGCCGAAGAAGGGCTCGAACGCCTTGGGCATGTCCGGGGTCGGCCCCGAGGGGATGCAGTCGAACAGCAGCGAGGACGGCTGGAGCGGCAGGCTCGGCAGAAGCGTCTGGAAGCGCGCGGCCGTCTCCTCGGCCCGGCGCAGCGGGGAGTGCCACGCTCCGGTGAAGGGGACTCCGCCGAGCCGCTCGGCGATGAGCCTCGCCTGGCGCTCACCACGGGCCGAGAGCGGGCCGTCCGGCATGCCGTGCTCGGCGTCCTGCTGCTCGCCGTGGCGGACGAGGTAGATGTAGTGGGACACGGGGTCCTCCCTGGTGCGGCGCGGCGGTGCGCGGTCAGCGGGCGTTCGACGATCGGATCAGATCGCGGAGGCGCTCTCGATCCCGGCGATCCCGGCGAAGGCCGACTCGTCGACCGCGCCGACGGCCGAGATCGACGACGGCCCCCGGGCCAAGTCTGCCGCGAGTGCCTGGATGTCCTCCGCGCCGACGAGGGCGAGTCGGCGCAGGCTCTCGTCGAGGTCGACGAACTCGCCGAAGGTCAGCTCGGCGCGTCCGAGGCGCGACATCCGGGTGTCGGAGTCCTCCAGCGCGAGCGCCGCCGCTCCCGAGAGCTGGCCGCGGGCGCGCGCGAGCTCGTCGTCGGTGACGCCGTCCTCGGCGAGGCGGTGGAACTCGGTGAGCAGGAGCTCGGCGACCGTCCCCGCCTTCGCCGGGGTGCACGCGGCGTAGAGCCCGAAGAGGCCCGCGTCCGAGTAGGACGGGGCGAAGGAGTAGACGGAGTAGGCCAGGCCGCGCTTCTCGCGCACCTCCTGGAACAGCCGCGAGGACATGCCGCCGCCGAGGATCGAGTTGAGGACGCCCATCGTCATCCGCCGCTCGTCGCCCGCGGCGAGACCGGGGAAGCCGACCAGCAGGTTCGCCTGCTCGGTGGGGCGGTGCACCACCGACAGGGCGCTGCCGCGGGTGTAGGACGCACGGCCGCCGACGCGCCGCTCGACGGGCGGGGCCGCCGTGCCGAGGTCCCAGCCGTCGGCGACGAGGACCCGCTGGAGCAGCGCGACGAGCGCCTCGTGGTCGACGGCGCCGGCGACGGTGATCACCACGTCTCGCGGGCGGTAGGCGGCGCGGTAGTGCGCCCAGACCGCGTCCCGGGTGGCCTCGCCGATGGTCGCGGCGGTGCCCCCGATCGGGCGGCCCAGCGGGTGGTCACCGAACACGGCCTCGAACAGCTTCTCGCCCGCCACGTCGGCCGGATCGTCGTCCGCCATCGCCAGCTCCTCGAGGATGACCCCGCGCTCGGTCTCGAACTCGTCCGGATCGATCAGGCTCGAGGTCACCATGTCGGCGATCACCTCGACCGCCATCGGGAGGTCGCGGTCCTGGATCTTGGCGTAGTAGCAGGTGTACTCCTTGGCGGTGAGAGCGTTGTGCTCCCCGCCCACGGAGTCGAAGGACACGGCGATGTCGAGGGCGGACCGCTTCTGCGTGCCCTTGAACAGCAGGTGCTCGAGGAAGTGCGTCGAGCCGACGTTGGAGGGCACGGCGGGCTCGCCCGCGGTCGCGGGGCGGCCGGGCCGCTCGTCGCGAGAACCCGCGGCGACCCAGAAGCCGATCGTGGCGCTGCGGGCGCCGGGCACCGATTCGCTGAGGATGCGGACACCGCTCGGGAGGACGGAGCGGCGGACCGTGGATCCGCCTGCGGCCCGGACTGACGTCTCCGGCTGGTCGAGGGGCAGTGCGACTCCGTGATTCATCGTGCCCACCCTAGGCCACCGCGACGGCGGCCCGAGCCGGGCTGTCGCGCCGTGGCGGGAGAGGTGCAGGGGGCGTCGCGGACGGGCGCGGTCAGCGGCGCGCGCGCTCCAGCGCGGCCAGGTGTCCGGGGTCGAGCTCGAGCGAGACCGCGCGCACCAGCGCGTCCACGTCGGCGGGTGAGCGCGGGGCGACCGTCGCGGCGGTCAGCCGCGGCCGGCCGAGCAGCCAGGCCAGGGCGACGGCGGCGGGAGCGGCCGAGAGCTCGGCACCGATCGCGTCGAGGACGGCGAGGACCCGGCGTCCGCGGCGCCCGAGGTGGGCGGCGGCGAGTGCCCCGTCGGGCAGGCGGCCGAGCTCGCGGCGGGTGCGCTCGGCGCCGCGGAGGAACCCGTGGGCGAGGGGGACGGTCGCGAGCAGGGCGAGTCCCTGGCCGGCGGCGACGAGGCCGAGATCGCCCTCCGAGCCGGGCCGCTCCAGCAGGTTCCAGCGGACCTCCGCGCCGGCGAGGCGGGGCAGCCCGTGGGCGGCCAGGACGCGCGCCTCGAACAGCTCCTCCGGGGAGAATCCGGAGGCGACCACCGACCGCACCAGCCCGCGCGCCAGCAGCACGTCGACAGCGCTGAGGAGCTCGTCGAGGCGCCCGGCCCCGTCGGGGCGGACCGCCAGCACATCGAGGCGATCGGTGCGGAGGCGGCGCAGCGCCCCCTCGACACGGTCCACGAGCGCACGCGGCGTCGCGGGCGCGCCGACCGGAGCGGCGAAGCGGCCGATCAGGAGGAAGCGGTCCCGGTCGCGGTGTCCGGCGGGCCAGCCGCCGACGCCCTCCGCGAGGCTCGAGTCGGTGACGACGACGCCGTTGCCGCCCCACGCCGCGTAGCGCTCGAGCAGCGCGGCACCGTCGTCGCGGCCGAGCGCCGCCGCGTCGAGCACGAAGGGGAAGAGATCGTGGCCGGAGTCGCCCATCGGCCGGCGGTGCGAGGGTGCGACGGCGGTCGGCTCGACGGGGCCGGTCTCGGCGAGGACGCCGCTCGAGGAGGCTGCGCGGGAGGCCGCGGGCGGGAGCGGGACGGCACTGTGACGGGGAGCCCGCACGACGGCGCCGGTCCTGTCCCTGGGCACGCCACCACTCTCCCTGCGGCGGCTCGGGTCCCGCCAGGGGAGAGAGTATCCGAGCGCCGTAGCCGCCACTCCGCCGGGTCGCGCACGGTTCACCAGATCGTTACACGGGCGCCGCCGGCGGGGTCGACTCGCGCCGGCGAGCGGTGCGGCGGGCCCCTCCGTGTCGGCCGTCCGGGCTAGATTCGCGACCATGGACTCCGCCGCCCCGACCCCCTCCGAGACCGCCGCCCCGACCTCCGACTCCCCCGAGCGGGAGACGTCAGCGCCCTGGTGGACGAGCGCCGTCGTCTACCAGATCTACCCGCGCTCGTTCGCGGACTCGAACGGCGACGGCATCGGCGACCTGGGCGGCATCCGCTCGAAGCTCGACCACCTCGCCGACCTGGGGGTCGACGTGATCTGGCTCTCGCCGGTCTACCCGTCGCCGCAGCACGACAACGGCTACGACATCTCGGACTACGAGGACATCGACCCGCGGTTCGGGACGCTGGAGGAGTTCGACCTGCTCCTCGCGGAGGCCCACGAGCGCGGCATCCGCATCGTGATGGACCTCGTGGTCAACCACACGAGCGACGAGCACGCCTGGTTCGTCGAGTCCCGCTCCTCGCAGGAGGACCCGAAGCGCGACTGGTACTGGTGGCGCCGCGGGCGCCGCTCGGCCGAGCCCGGCCGCGAGCTCGAGGCGGCCGCCGGCGCCGGCCTCGACGTCGCCGAGCCGAACGGCTGGCGCTCCTACTTCTCCGGCCCGGCCTGGACGCTCGACCCGGCGACGGACGAGTACTTCCTCCACCTCTTCGCGGTGCAGCAGCCGGACCTCAACTGGGAGAACCCCGAGGTGCGGCACGCGGTGCACGCGATGATGAACCGCTGGCTCGACCGCGGAGTGGACGGCTTCCGGATGGACGTGATCAACCTCGTCTCGAAGGACGTCGGAGCCGTCGACGGCGAGCAGGGCGGCGCGGGCATCGTCGGAGGGGTGGGTCCGCGGCTCCACGAGTACCTCCGCGAGATGCACGAGGCCGTGTTCGCGCACCGCGAGGGCTCCTTCCTCACCGTCGGCGAGATGCCCGGGGTCACCCTCGAGGAGGCGGTGCTCGTGACCGATCCCGAGCGGCGTGAGCTCGACATGGTCTTCCAGTTCGAGCACGTCGGCATCGACCACGGAGTCGACAAGTTCCACCCGGTGCCGCTGGACCTGGTCGCCTTGAAGGCCAACCTCGCGCGCTGGCAGGACGGCCTGGCCGAGCGCGGCTGGAACAGCCTGTACCTCGGCAACCACGACCAGCCGCGTCTCGTCTCGCGCTTCGGGGACGACGGCGCGCACCGCTACGAGTCCGCGACCCTCTGGGCGACGCTCCTCCACCTCCAGCGCGGCACGCCGTACATCTACCAGGGCGACGAGATCGGGATGACGAACGTCCCGTTCGCCGGCATCGAGGACTTCCGCGACGTCGAGTCCCTGAACTACTGGGCCGAGGCCGTCGGCGAGCGCGGCGAGGACCCGGCGACCGTGCTCGCCGGGCTGCGCGCGCAGAGCCGCGACAACGCCCGCACGCCGGTGCAGTGGGACGACAGCCTCCAGGCCGGCTTCACGACCGGCGAGCCGTGGATCGCGGTCAACCCGAACGCCGCCGAGGTGAACGTCGCCGCCGATCGGGCCGCCGAGCGGTCGGTCTTCGAGTACTACCGGGCGCTGATCGCGCTGCGGCACGCCGACGAGACGGTGCAGCTGGGCCGCTTCGCGCTGCTGGAGCCCGAGCACCCCGCGCTCTTCGCCTTCACGCGCACCGGACCGGGCGAGCTGCTCGTCGTCGGGAACGTGTCCGGTGAGCCGCTCGAGGTGCCGCTGCTCGAGGAGTGGGCGGCTGCCGAGACGGTCCTCGGCAACGTCGCCGGTGCGACCGGGTCGACGCTCGGCCCGTGGGAGGCGCGCATCCTGCGCCGCTGAACCTCGCCGCGCCCCGCTCCGAGCACGGCGCGGGGCGCGGCGCCCGACGGCGGTGGACCAGCGGGCGAGGGCCTCAGGCGGAGACGCGGTCCAGTTGAGCGACGTCGCTGCGGGTCAGCGGGAGCGCGGCCGCCGCGAACAGCGACTCGAGCTCCGCGGCGTTCCGCGCCCGGACGATCGCCGCCGAGACCTCCTGGTGCGAGAGCACCCAGGCGAGCGCGACCACGCCGGGCTCCGTGCCGTGGGCCCCGGCGATCTCGTCGAGGGCCGCGAGCACGCGGGAGCCGTGGCGGCCGACGTAGTCCAGGCCCGCCTCGAACAGGGCCGACTCCGGCTCGTCCGTGCGGCTGCGCAGGGCGCCGGTGAGGTAGCCGCTCGCCAGGGGCAGCCGCGCGAGGGTGCCGAGCTCGAGCCGCACCACCTCGGGGGCGACGTCGGTCTCGTAGGTCCGGCGCTCCATCAGGCTGTACTCCGACACGACGGCCGAGAGCGACGGCAGCGCGAACGCGGTCGCCGTCTCGTGCAGCGCCGTGATCGCGGCTCCGCTGAAGTGCGCGGCGCCCAGGGCGCCGACCGAGCCGTCCGCCAGGAACGGCGCGACCGCCGCCAGGCTGTCGGCGATGGGGATCCCGGGGTCCTCGCTGTCGAACGAGAGCAGGTCGATCCGGGTGCCGAGCCGCTCGAGGCTCCCCTCGATCGCGATGCGGACGTCCTCCGGGGCGAGGCCCGGCGCGTCCGGGTGCCGGCCGACCTTCGTCGCGACCAGCATCCGCTCGCGCAGCCCGCTCTGCTCGAGCCAGCGGCCGATCATGTACTCGCTCCGACCGGTCGCGTAGTGGTCCGCGGTCGAGATCAGGGTGCCGCCGAGACGGCCGAACGCGTCGAGCACCTCGGTGGTGTCGTCGATCCCGGCGGCCCAGCCGAAGACGGAGCCGTCGAGGGCGAGAGGATGCACGGGGAGGCCGGTCCGACCCAGGGTGCGTGAGAGGAGGGGCGTCTCCGGCTCGGTGGCCAGGGGCGTCGGGTCGGTCACGGAGTCCTCCGGTCGGGGCGGTGCGGCGCGGTCCCGCCACCGTACCCCATGCCCCCGCCGACGACGGACGCCCGCCCCACCGGAGTGGGACGGGCGTCACGGTCGTGCAGGAGGGATCAGCTCTCGGCGGGAGCCTCTGCCTCGGCCTCCTCGGCCACGACGGGCGCGAGGGACAGCTTGCCGCGGTCGTCGATCTTGGTGATCTGGACGAGCAGCTTCTGACCGACTCCGAGGACGTCCTCGACGTTCTCGACGCGCTTGCCGCCGGCGAGCTTGCGGACCTCGCTGATGTGCAGCAGTCCGTCCTTGCCGGGGAGGAGCGAGACGAACGCGCCGAACGTCGCGAGCTTGACGACGGTTCCGAGGAACTGCTCGCCGACCTCGGGGTTGGTCGGGTTCGCGATGGCGTTGACCTGCGCACGCGCGGCCTCGGCCGACGGGCCGTCGACGGCTCCGATGTAGACGGTGCCGTCCTCCTCGATGGAGATGTCGGCGCCGGTCTCGTCCTGGATCGCGTTGATCGTCTTGCCCTTGGGGCCGATCAGCTCGCCGATCTTGTCGACGGGGATCTGCACCGAGATCACGCGGGGCGCGGTCGGGGCCATCTCGTCGGGCTGGTCGATGGCCGCCGTGAGCACCGCGAGGATCGTGGTGCGGGCGTCCTTGGCCTGCTTGAGCGCGGCGTCGAGCACCGACGACGGGATGCCGTCGAGCTTCGTGTCGAGCTGGATGGCCGTGACGAACTCGGCGGTTCCGGCGACCTTGAAGTCCATGTCGCCGAGCGCGTCCTCGGCGCCCAGGATGTCGGTCAGCGCCGCGTAGCGGGTCTGGCCGTCGACGACGTCGGACACGAGGCCCATCGCGATGCCCGCGACCGGGGCGCGCAGCGGCACTCCGGCGTTGAGGAGCGACAGGGTCGACGCGCAGACCGAGCCCATCGAGGTCGAGCCGTTGGAGCTCAGCGCCTCGGAGACCTGGCGGATCGCGTAGGGGAACTCCTCGCGGCTCGGCAGCACCGGCACGAGGGCGCGCTCGGCGAGGAAGCCGTGCCCGATCTCGCGACGCTTCGGCGATCCGACGCGGCCGGTCTCACCGGTCGAGTAGGGCGGGAAGTTGTAGTGGTGCAGGTACCGCTTCTTGGTGACGGGCGACAGCGAGTCGATCTGCTGCTCCATCTTGAGCATGTTCAGCGTGGTGACGCCCAGGATCTGGGTCTCGCCGCGCTGGAAGATGGCCGAGCCGTGGACGCGCGGGATGACCTGCACCTCGGCGTCGAGCGGGCGGATGTCGGCCAGGCCGCGTCCGTCGATGCGCACGCCGTCGCGGAGGATGCGGCCGCGGACGACCACCTTCGTGACGGACTTGTACGCCGCTCCGACCTGGTTGTAGGCCTCGGCCGACAGCTGACCCGACGCGATGCGCTCGGCGATCTGCTCCTTGACGCGCGCCTTGAGGGCGTCGTCGGCGTCCTGCCGCTCGACCTTGTCGGCGATCTGGTACACGCGGACGAGCTCGTCGTAGCTGAGCTCGGCGACGTTGTCGTAGGTCTCCTGCGCGTAGGGCAGGAACACCGGGTAGTCCTTGACCGGCTTCGCGGTCTCGGCGGCGAGCTTCGCCTGCGCCTCGACGAGTGCGCGGAGGAAGGGCTTGGCGGCCTCGAGGCCCTCGGCGACGACGTCCTCGCTGGGCTTGGTCGCACCCGCCTTGATGAGGTTCCAGGAGGACTCCGTGGCCTCGGCCTCGACCATCATGATGGCGACGTCCGAGGAGCCGTCCTCGTTGGTGACGACGCGGCCCGCGACGGTGAGGTCGAAGACGGCGTTCTCCAGCTGGGAGGCCTTGGGGAAGGCGACCCACTGGTCGTTGCCGGAGCCGTCGGACATGAGCGCCAGGCGGACGCCGGCGACTGGGCCGGAGAACGGCAGGCCGGAGATCTGCGTGGACGCGCTCGCGGCGTTGATCGCGAGGGCGTCGTAGAACTCGTCCGGCGCGATGCTGAGGACCGTGATGACGATCTGGACCTCGTTGCGCAGGCCCTCGACGAACGAGGGGCGCAGCGGCCGGTCGATCAGACGGCAGACCAGGATCGCCTCGGTGGAGGGGCGGCCCTCGCGGCGGAAGAACGAGCCGGGGATCTTGCCGACGGCGTAGGAGCGCTCCTCGACGTCGACGGTCAGCGGGAAGAAGTCGAAGTTGTCCTTCGGGTTCTTCGAGGCCGACGTGGCCGACAGGAGCATGGTGTCCTCGTCGAGGTAGGCGGCGACGGCGCCCTGAGCCTGCTGCGCGAGGCGGCCGGTCTCGAAGCGGACGGTGCGGGTACCGTACGAGCCGTTGTCGAGAACGGCTTCGGCGAATGTGATTTCAGGACCTTCCAAGAGGTCTGTCTCCTTAACGTCTGCAGCGGCGCCCCTTCTGGGCGCCGGCGTTCGTCGGAGCAGCGGTCCGGTCAGGAATCGAGACGATCCCACGGCAGGGCTTCGCGCCGTGCCGTCGTGTGGAGGGCGTTCGTGCTGGCCACCAGTAGAAGAGCTCCGGGCTGTCGCGACCTGTGCCGCGAGCGGGACGTGCCGCCTGCGACTCGTGCCGCGGCGGCCCGTGCTCTGTCGCACGCTGCCGCCGTCCGGGACTCCACCACCGAGGACCAGCTTCCTGCCGGCCTGCTCCGTGGCTCGAATCCTGGGTCGACCGGCGGTCGCTTTCGGATTCGGAACCGGTTCATGCTATCAGCCGCGGTGCGGTTCCTCCATGGACCGCGCCGACCCGGCGGGCCCTCCGCCCGTCAGCCCCGCGTCTCGTGCATCAGCAGCTCTACGCGCAGCCCGCCCCTCACCGTCACGATGCGGGCCGGCACGCGGGGCGACCTCCCCGCCTCCGAGAGCCGGGCGAGGGCGGCCTCGACCACGTTCTCGAGACCGCGCGGCACCTGGCCGACGAGCCCCGAGGGGCGCTGGGCCGCGAACAGGCGGACCGGCATCGGAGCGTCCACGCGCTCCTCCTCCGCGGTGCGGCGCGGGATCACGGCCGTGACCTCGTCCTCGCCGAGGGCGAGCACCCGCGCGATCTCGTCCTGGTGAGGCCGGGAGTCGGCGAGGCGGAGGAGGGTGTCGCCGCGCCGCGACTTCGGGCGCAGCTCGTAGTCGTAGTCGTCGAGCTTGCCCGAGCCGCGGTCGTCGGAGGGGAGGGGGTTCGCGTCGCCGCGTCCGAACGGGAAGAGCTTCATGCCTCCATTGTCCAGCTCGCGGCCCCTCCCCCCGCTCGCGTCAGGCGGTGCGCCGCATCCGGGCGATCGCCGCGAGCACCAGGACGAGCACGACGACGACGAAGCCGAGCAGGACCGGGACGGCCGGCAGGAGCGCGAGCGCGGCACCGATCGCCAGGACCGGCACCGCGAGGCCGAGGTAGGCGGCGAGGAACACGGCCGCGAGCACCTCGCCGCGGGTCTCGTCGGTGGCGAGCGAGCCGGCGACTCCGAGCGCCAGGCGGAAGAGCAGGCCCACGCCCGCTCCCGCGAGCACCCCGCCGATGATGAAGGCGGACACCGAGACGATCACGGCGCCGGTCGCGACCAGCAGCAGCCCGGCCGTCAGCGCCACGGCCGCGAGGCGGAGCGCCGTCCGCGAGGACAGCCGGATCGAGACCAGCTGCGCGACGGCTCCGGCGGCGAAGACCCCGAAGGAGACCGCGCCCGCCTCGAGGTGGGAGGTCTCGCCGAAGCGCCCGGCGAGGAAGGTCGGCGCCAGCGAGGTGAAGAGGCCGAATACGGCGAACCCGGCGAACGCGCCGACCGCGGCCGAGAGGAAGACGCCGCGGGAGGCGGCCGGCACGGCCAGGCGCTGCGGACGGTAGGCCGGGAGGACCTCGCGCCGCTCGACCGTCTCGGGGACGAGCGCGACACCGATCCCGAGGACGACCAGGAGGACGAGGAACACGGCGTACGGGACGACCAGAGGCTCGCGCACCGTCACGGCGAACACCCCGCCGACGAGCGGGCCGAGCGCCAGCCCGCCCATGTTCACGAGGGCGGAGACGGCGCGGGAGGTGCCGGGGCCCTCCTCCGGGCGGGCGACGGCGCGCAGCTCCGAGAGGTGGGCGGTGGCCGTCGCGGTGAGCGCGCCGACGCCGAGCCCGGTCAGCAGGCGGGCGAGGATCAGCCCGGGCACGTCCGGCCAGAGCAGGAACACGGCGGCCGCCAGGACCTCGACGAGGATCGACGCGAGCAGGATCCGGCGTCGGCCGAGCCAGTCGCTGACGTGCCCGGCGAGGAAGAGGCTCGCCACGACTCCGACCGCGTACGCGGCGAAGACCACGGTGACGACGAAGGCCGGGAACCCGTCGCGCTGCTGGTAGATCGCGTAGAGCGGTGTCGGCACGGTCGAGAACGCCATCACCGTGAGGAAGGCGACGGCGATCACCCAGAAGCCGTGACGGTGCGGGAGCTCGCGGCGATGGACGGACGGGAGGGAGCGCTCGGTGGTGGTCACAGTGTCCACAGTGCTCCGCCCCATCATCCGTGTCCAACGGAGGATCTCGGATGAATTGATCGTCCCTGTTGGATAATGGGCGCATGGACGACCGCCAGCTCGCCGCCTTCGTCGCCGTCGCCGAGGAGCTCAGCTTCACCCGGGCGGCCGCGCGCCTGTTCGTCGTGCAGTCGACCCTCTCGGCGAGCATCCGCTCGCTCGAGCAGGAGCTCGGCTCGCCGCTGTTCGCCCGCTCGACCCGGCGGGTGGCGCTCACCGCGGTCGGCGAGGCGCTCCTGCCCTCGGCCCGATCGGCGATCGACAGCCTCGACCGGATGCGCTCGCTCGCGGCCGACGACGCGGCGGGGCTCCGCGGGCGGGTGCGGGTGGGCACCTTCTCCGCCCTCGACCTCGTCGACCTGCCCGGCGCGCTCGGCGTCTTCCGCACTCGGCACCCGCTGGTGGACCTGCTCCTGCGCACCTCGACCACCGGCTCCACCGGTCTCGCCGAGGACCTGCGCCGCGGCCTGCTCGACGCCGCTCTGCTGGCACTGCCGGCGACGCAGCTGCGGGGCCTGGCGGTGACGCGGCTGGTGCGCAGCGACTACGTCCTGCTGGTGGAGAGCGCGCATCCGCTCGCCGCGGCGGGACCGCCCTCCCCGCAGGACCTCGACGGGCTCACCTTCGTGGACACGCCCGCCGGCTTCGGCAACAGGGTCGCCGTCGACCTCGCCTTCCGCGAAGCCGGGGCGTCGCGCCGGGTGGCCACCGAGGTCGCCGATCTGCCGGGGATCCCCCGCTTCGTGCAGGCGGGGCTGGGGCCGGCGATCGTGCCGCGCGCGGGCGTCGAGCCGCTGGAGGGCGTCACGGCCCTCGCGCTCGACTGGCCGGGGCTGGTCTGGGAGCTCTCGGTCTGCACGGCGCCGCGCCCCTCCGCCGCGGTGCAGGCGCTCACGGCCGTGCTGGCGGAGCGGTCGGCCTAGGCCTCAGCCCTCGCGCAGGGGGCCGCGGACGATCGAGTCCCCGGAGTGCTCCGGGTCGTCGTCGAACGGCTCCTGGGAGACGTCCACGAGCGGGTACTCGGCGAGGTCGACGTCGTCGGGCACGGCGAAGACGCCGTCGGTCCCGTCGAGCACGCCGAGCCCGACCAGCCCGGAGGCGTCGGCGGCGAGGAGCCAGACCTCCCGGTACGAGTCGTCCGCGCTCTGCGCATCGAGGTGCACGTGCAGGCGGCGGGTGCCGTCGGCGTCCTCCAGCTCGGCGGTTCCGCTCGCTCCCTGCCAGTCGGGGAGAGCGGCGAGATCAGCGCGCGCCACGACGGCGGCGGTGTCGTCGCTCCGCGAGGCCTGCCACCAGGCTCCGCCCGCGACCCCGATGACGAGCGCGCCGAGAGCGGCCAGCACGGCGCTCAGAGCGCGGGGCCGGCGGCGGCGGGCGGGACGGTGCCGTCCCGGGGGAAGGGCGAGCGGAGGCGGCACGGCAGCGGCCGACGACGGCAGGGCGCCGGGCCCGAGGTCGCCGAGGGCGAGCTCCTCGCGGATGCGGTCCCAGACGATCGCGGGCGGCGCCTCCAGCTCGACAGCACGGCTCTCACGGCCCAGGCCCGCGGCGTGGCCGAGCTCGACCAGCTGCCGGGCGCAGTCGGGGCAGTCGCGCAGGTGGGCCTGCTCGGCGTCGCTCGAGTGCTCGCCGAGGGCGAGCAGGGCGAGCTCGTCGGGATCGAGGTGGGTCATGTGCTGCTCACCTCCAGGCGGGAGCGGAGCCGGTCGAGGCTGCGGCGGATGTGGCTCTTGACGGTACCGAGCGGCAGGCCGGTGCGCTCGGCGATCTCGGTGTGGGTGAGGTCCTCGTAGAAGGCGAGGCCGATCACCCGCCGGGGGACGGGATCCAGGCGGGCCAGCTCGTCGGCGATCAGGATCCGCGCCTCGATGTCGACGGGGGCCTCCCCCTCCTCGACCGGCGTGACGGCGACGAGGGCCTCGGTGAGCCTCCGCTCGCGCGCCCGCGCCTCGTGCGCGTCCGCGATCCTCCTCCGGGAGATCCCGACCAGCCAGGCTCCGAGAGCCGCCCGTCCGGGGTCGAAGCCCGAGCGCGAGGTCCAGGCCGAGACGAACACGCGCTGCACCACGTCCTCCGCGTCGCCGCGGTCGCCGAGCGAGCGCAGCGCCAGCGTGAAGACCAGCGGCGACCAGCGCGAGTACGCCTCGGCGAGCGCCGCCTCCTCCCCTGCGGCGAAGCGGCGGCCGAGCCGGGCCACGAGAGCGCTGTCGGCCTCGGCGCCGTCGGCGGGCTCGATGGTCTCGATCAGGGGGTCCCTCCAGGGCTGCGGGGAGCGCTGCTGCCCGGGGGCGTGCGGCGCTGCGAGGCTCATCGTACGTCGCTGAGGCTCGGGCGGGCGGGTCAGCCGGCCGGGACGGCCGTGACCACCACGTTGCTGAGGTAGTGGCGGGTGTCGTAGTCGAAGTCGCCGCCGCAGGTGATCAGGACCAGCCGCGGCGGTCCGTCGGCGGCGAACACGGCCGAGAGGTCGACCGTGGTCTTCTCCGTGGTCTCCACCGTCGAGACGGTGTACGCGCGCTCCGCGCCGTCCGCGCCGGTGAGGGTCACGGTCTGGCCCGGGACCGCCTTCTTCAGCTCGACGAACGGCCCGAGGCCGTAGGCGAGGGAGTCGACGTGCGCGGCGATCACGACCGTGCCCTCCGGCTCGTCGAGGCCGGCGCCGAAGCGGTACCAGCCGGCGACCTGCGTGTCGGGCACGAGCTCCATCGTGCCGTCGTCCGCGACTCCGACCGGCTCGACGGCCATGTCGACGGGGAGCCCGTCGACGACGAGCCGCTCGGGAGCGAGCGCGGTGGGGGCGGGGGTCGCGCCGAGCCGAGCATCCGCCACCGGGACGGACGGCACCGCTTCCGGCAGGGTCGCCGCGGGCGAGGAGGGGACCGTGGCCGGCACCGGCTGCTGGGGCGCCGAGGAGACGGCGGCGGGAGCGGGCTCCACCCGGGACTCCTGCGCCGCGCATCCGGCGAGACCGGCACCGGCCACGATCAGCCCGACCACGGCGAGGACGCGCAGAGGGAAGGGGCTCCGGCTCATGGCGTCCTCCTGGGTCGTGGTCGGGGGTGCCGGGACGGCCGCGCTCCAGCACGGCCGACCCGGCGGTCGGATCCTCGGGTCAGCGACGCGAGGCGGCGGTGCGGCGGCCGATCAGCACAGCGCCGGCAGCGGCGAGGGCGGCGAGCAGTGCTCCGCCCCACCAGCCCGCGGCGGCGTCGGGGCGGTTGTCCGCCGCGAGGCCGGCCTCACCGGCGGGGACGCCCGACGGCGAGGAGTGCAGTCCATCGATGGTCTGCGTCGCGAGAGCGAGGTTGCCCTTCTCCAGGCTGCCCCAGGCGTAGACGATCGTGTTCACGCCCTCCTGGACCTGCACGTCGGCCGGGCCGATGACCGGCGCGGTGGTCCCGGTCGCGGCGACCACGGTCGAGATAGTGGCCGGGGCGAGGTTCAGCACGCCCTCGTTCGGGTTCGTCACGTTCGTCAGGACGGGCGACCCTCCGGCGAGGATGTCCACGGCCGGAGCGGCGGCGATGTGGCGGACCGTGAGCCGGCCCTCGCCCGCGGCGGTCTTCGAGATGTCATTGGTGAAGAGGGTCGCGGTGGGGGTGTTGTCCGGCTTGAGGTGCGCCGCGACGGTGTAGCTCTTCCCCGCCTCGAGGCTGATGTCGATCGGGCCGATCACGGGGGCGCTGGCGTCCGCGGCGGTGGAGGCCGTGATGGCGACCTTGTAGGTGCCGGTGGGGAGGTCGAGCGGGCCGGCGAGCGAGCCGGGGGTGAAGTCGTCGAGCGTCAGCTTGCCGTCGACGTAGACGTCGACCGGGGTGTCGGGGACGGCGTGCAGGACCGAGAGGTCGGCCGAGTCGGCGTCGGCGGCGGCGGCGGGCGTGGCGGCGATGCCGACGACGGCCAGGGTTCCGATGCAGGCACCGGCGAGCAGGCTGCGGGAGAAGCGGGAGGTGGTCACGGTGTTCCTCTTTCACGATGGGACCCGCGTGGGGTCGGGGGGTGGTCGAGAAGGGCCTTCACCACTACTTCCGGCCGAGGCGCCTCCTCGGATGCACCCGGTCTGAGATTCTTCGAAAGAATTTCTGCCGGACACTTCGCGAGCCCCTCGCAGCGCTGGCCCGAGCGCCCGCGCCGGGCTAGCCTCCGACCAGGAGGTGCGGAGGATGGGCAGGCGCGGCGTGGTCCTCCTCCTCGCCGCCGCGGCGCTCACCACGGCGGCGGTCGCGGGCGTGCAGGGCTCCCTCGCCCCCCGGGCGCCGGTCGCCGACCAGTCCGCCGCCGCCTCCGACGCCCCCGCCCAGTGCGACGACGCGCGGGAGCTGCTGGCCGCCTCGTCCGCCTTCGAAGGCGGAGCGGGCGTGCCGGCCGGCCACCTCGTGGCCTGCCTCGACGAGGACCACCGGCGCCTCACGATCCACAACCGCACCCCCGTCGTCTGGAGTCTCGGCGACTCCTCGGTGCGGGGCGTGACGAGCGGGACGGACGGAGTGACGGGTCTGCTGAGCCTGCACGCGTCGCAGTCCTCCTCCGGGCTGCTCCTCGCACCCGGATCGGCGGCCTCGGTCTCGGCCGGCGACGGGAGGATCCGACCGCGGCCCGACGAGCCCTCGACCCGGCTGCAGCTCGCGCTCACCGCGGTGGTCGCGGCTCAGGATCAGGCGATCGGCCCCTCCGCCGGTCCCGACAGCATCATCCGCGGCGCCGCGCTCACCTGCGCGGTCGTGGTCGCGGAGTCGGACACCGGCTGGCGGGTGACCTCGCCGCGGGCTCTCGCCGCGGCGGCCGAGGACCCGGTGTGCGCGCGCGACTGGGGCCGCGCCCAGCGCAGCGCGGCGGCCTGGCGGATCGCCCTGCCCGGGCTCGTCGACGCCGTGGAGGCTCCCGGCCGCCCCGAGGAGGACACGGCGCTCCAGCGGGCCGCGGCCGACTGGTTCTCGGCCTCGAGCGGCTACTCGTGGGGCGGGGTCGACCGCCCCGCTCCCCTGCCCTGACCGGCGCCGCGCGCCTCGTCCGCCCGGGAACGCGAACGGGCCGCCCTCCGCGAGGAGGACGGCCCGTTCGGCAAGAAGTTCGCGGTGTCATCGAGACCGCGCCCTGCTCCGGGAGGAGCTAGCGGCGCAGACCGAGACGCTCGATCAGCGAGCGGTAGCGGTTGATGTCCACATCCGACAGGTAGCCGAGGAGTCGACGACGCTGACCCACGAGCAGCAGCAGACCACGACGCGAGTGGTGGTCGTGCTTGTGCTCCTTGAGGTGCTCGGTGAGGTCCTTGATCCGCTTGGTCAGGACGGCCACCTGCACCTCGGGGGATCCGGTGTCACCGGGGTGGGTCGCGTACTCTTCGATGATCGCCTTCTTGACATCTGCTTCGAGTGCCATATATGGGATCCCCTCTCTCTCGTTGCGCGGTGCCCGGCGCCTGATGCGTGGGCTCTCTTGATCCGCGGCCGTCGAACGGCAACCGGACGACTCTACCAGAGGGAGGGCGGTATCAGGAGCCGGTGGCCCGGTTCCAGAGTACGACGAGCCACGGCGAGACCAGCAGCTGCCAGTAGACGAGCACGAGGACGTTGAGGACCACGCCGATCCAGCCGGCGATCGGCGGACGCTTCTCGCGACGCCGGGCGCGGAGGGTGGAGACGGCGAGCAGGATCCCGGCGAGCAGGACCGCGTGCACGAGCGCGGTGTAGAGCACGCCGACCAGCAGGTCGCTGACGGCCTGGTCGCCCGGGTAGGCGCCGAGCGAGATCAGGGCGTACCAGACGAAGAACGACAGCGGGACCGCGAGGACGGCCAGGAGGACCGAGACGATCCCGGCTCCGTAGCGGCGGAGGAACCCGCGAGCTCCCGAGGCCGTGGCACCGGTCCGAGCGGCTCCGGCGCGGACGCCGCCCGTGGAGCTGCGCCGACCGCCCGTGGCGGCCGCCGCGCGACGCGCGCCCGCCTCGGCGGCGGTGCGGATCGAGCGTCGCGAGGGGGCGGCTCCGGCTGCTCGCGGGGCAGGAGGACCCTGACGCCCGGGCGCGCCGTCGGATGACGTGCTCATGCCTCTCACCCTAGGGGATGACCCCTGAGCCCCCGGATCGGCGCGACGCGGCCCGCCGGGGCGGCGGAGTCAGCAGAATGGAGCGAGTGAGCCAGACCCCCCGCGCCCCCCGGCGCAGCCACGTCCTCGACGTCTCCCCCCTCCGCGAGTCCCCGGCTTTCGCCCGGCTCTGGGCCGGCAACGTGATCTCGGGCATCGGCGGCCAGATGACGATCGTCGCGGTCGGCCTGCACATCTACGAGCTCACCGGATCGACCCTCGCGGTCGCGCTGGTCGGCGTGGTGGCGCTGGTCCCGACCGTGATCGCCGGCCTCTACGGCGGGATGCTCGCCGACGCGTTCGACCGCCGCCTGGTGCTCCTGCTCGCCGCGGTCGTGGCCTGGGGCTCGACCGCGGGGATCGCGGCCCTCGCCTGGCTCGGCGCCGAGACCCCGCTCTCCCTCTACGCGCTCACCGCCGTGAACGCGGTGGCGACGACGGTGATCGTGACCACCCGGATGACGCTGGCTCCGCGGCTGCTCCGCACCGAGCTGGTCCCCGCCGCCGCCGCGCTGGGCGGCATCGCGAGCGGAGTCGAGGTGACCGTGGGGCCCGCCCTCGCCGGCGTGCTGGTCGCCTCCTCCGGCTTCGCGATCACGTACACGATCGACGTCGTGCTGTTCCTCGCCGCGTTCCTCGGCATCGCGGGGCTGCCGGCGCTCGTGCCCGAGGGCGAGCGGCAGCGGCCGGGGCTGGAGTCCCTCCGCTACGGCCTGGGCTTCCTGAAGGGCGCCCCGAACATCCGGATGTCCTTCCTGGTCGACATCGTGGCCATGACCTTCGGACAGCCGCGCGTGGTCTTCCCGGCGGCCGCCGCGGTGCTGCTCGGCGGAGGCGCGGTGACGGTGGGCGCGCTCACCGCCGCTTTCGCGATCGGGGCGCTGATCAGCGGCGTCTTCTCCGGCCGGCTGACCGGGGTCCGCCGGCAGGGCCTCGCGATCGGCCGCTCGATCCAGGTGTACGGAGCGTTCGTGGTCGCGTTCGGCGCGGTCCTGCTCGGTGCCGCACTCGTGCAGCACGACGCGTCGGCGCCGAACGCGGTGCTCATCGCGCTGGCGGCGGTCGCCCTGGCCGGCGCGGGCGCCTCCGACAACGTCAGCTCGATCTTCCGGCAGACGATGCTGCAGACCGCGGTCCCCGACAACATGCGGGGTCGGCTCCAGGGCGTGTTCATCGTCGTGGTGACGGGCGGCCCGCGGGTCGGCGACCTCTACACGGGACTGCTCGCCTCGCTCGCGCTGCTCTGGCTGCCGCCGCTCGCGGGCGGGCTCGCGATCATCGCGATCCTCGCCGCGGTGCTGCGACTCCGACCGGGGTTCCGTGGGTACGACGCCCTGCACCCGACGGCCTGAGCGGAGGGGCGTCTCCCTCGAGCCGGATGGGACAGCGCGCCCGCCCGCTCGGCTCAGGCCGGCGGACGGGCGCGCCGGGGATCAGTCGCCGGAGGCCGCGTCGGCGCCGCCGCCGTCGGTCAGCCGGTCGTCCGAGACCAGTCCGCTGTCGTCGTCGCGGCCCTCGACCCGCACCGGGCGGTAGACGTGGAAGCCGTCGTCGTCGGGCTCCAGCTCCCAGACCACCTCGACCTCCTCGCCGTCGATGTCGGCCAGGCGGGTGAAGGAGCGCTGCGGGGAGCCGTCGATCATCTCGAGGCGGATGCTCTCCTGCTCCGCTCCGCTGTCGAGGATGGCGGTGTACGTCGATTCGGTGTCCATGCCTCGACGCTAGACACGCGCGGTGAGGCGTCGCCACCCCTTGCGGCGGCGCGCGGTCCGCGTAGCGTCGGCACCATGACCGACACCGACATCACTCCCGCCGACTCCGACGACCGCGAGCAGATCACCGAGATGGTGAAGAGCGCCGGGATCGGGCTCCTCACCACCGTCAACGCCACCGGGCAGCTCGTCAGCCGTCCGCTCAAGGCCCAGGACATCGACTTTGACGGCGAACTGTGGTTCTTCACGCAGGACCCGTCGCCCAAGGTCGACGACATCCGCGCGAACCCGAGCGTCAACGTCGCGTTCGAGTCGAAGAAGGGCTACCTGTCGGTGGCCGGCTCGGCGACTGTCGTGCACGACCCGGCGAAGGTGGACGAGCTGTGGTCCCCGGCCGTCGCCGGCTGGTTCCCCGACGGCAAGGACGACCCGACCGTCGCGCTGATCCGCGTCGAGGCCGAGACCGTCGAGCTGTGGGCGACCGACGAGCCCCGTCCGGTCGTGCTGTTCAAGGTCCTCAAGGCCGCCGTCACCGGCGGACAGCCCGACATCGGCGAGAACCGCACCGTCTCCTTCGAGTGATCCCTCCCCCCGAGGCGCCGCCGGGGCGCGGCGCCTCGGGGGGACAGGCGTCAGGCGCCGCCGAAGCGCTCGGTGCGGACGCGCTCGGGCGCGTGGCCCTGCTCGACCAGGGCGGTGGCGACGGCCTCGACGAACGAGGACGGGCCGCACACGTAGACGGTCGGCTCGAGCGGGGCCGGCAGAGCCGCCTCGGCGAGCAGCTCCGGAGTGACGCGGCCGGCCGGACGCGCCGCTCCCGCCGGCGCCACCCGGGTGAAGACGTGGTCCACCGCGACTCCGCCCGTCGCGGCCGGCCGCTCGGCGAGCGCCGCCAGCTCCTCGCGGTAGTAGGCGAAGACGGGCGAGCGGACCGAGTAGAGCAGCTGCATCCGCGCCGCGTTCCCGGACCGGGCGTGCTCGCGCGCCATCGCCATCAGCGGCACCACGCCGCTCCCGCCCGCGATCAGCTGCACCGGCTCCGCCTGCTCCGGACGCCAGACGAACCAGCCGCCGATCGGACCGCGGATCTCGAGCCGGTCGCCCGCTTCGAGGCCGTCGACCAGGTACGGGGAGACCTCCCCGTCGTCCAGCCGCTCGACCGCGAGCTCGACCCGCTCCCCGTCGGCCGGGGCGCCGATCGAGTAGGAGCGGCTCGCCTGGTAGCCGTCGGGCGCGGTGAGGCGCACGTCGAGGTGCTGCCCCGCCAGGTGGCCCGGCCACCCGGGCACGCGGAGCACCAGGAGGCGCGACGTGGGCGTGAGCGGCGCGACCGACTCGGCCACCGCCTCCGTCCACATCACCAGTAGCGCTCCTCTTTCCAGGGGTCCCCGTGCATGTGGTAGCCGTTCTGCTCCCAGAAGCCGGGCTCGTCGCCGGGCATCAGGCGGAGCGTCCGCACCCACTTCGCGCTCTTCCAGAAGTAGAGGTGCGGCACCAGGAGCCGGGCGGGGCCGCCGTGCTCGGCCGCGAGGGGCTTCCCCTCGAACTCGGTGACGACCCAGGCCCTCCCGCCTCGGATCTCGGCGAGCGGGAGGTTCGTCGTGTAGCCGCCGAAGCTCTGCGCCATGACGAAGCCGGCGTCCGTCTCCAGGCCCTCCAGCAGAGTGTCGACCGAGACGCCGCGCCAGCTGGTGCCGAGCTTCGACCACCGGGTCACGCAGTGGATGTCGGTGTGCACGTCCTCGTGCGGGAGCGCGTCGAACTCCTCCCGGTTCCAGCGGCGCACGCCCGCGGGTCCGCCGTCGATGGAGAAGGCCCACTCGTGGATGTTCGGGGTGGGCCCGATCGAGAGGACGGGGAAGCCGTTCTCGAGGTGCTGGCCCGGCGGGAGGTCCGGGTCCGCCTCCCTCTTGCCGAAGAAGCCCCGCGTGATGATGCCCATGTCCGCCCTCGTCGTCCTCGGGGCCTGGCCCCGGATCGCTGGAAACCGCTCGTCGCGCTCACGCTACCGCTCGGCGCTACCGCATGCGGGCCCGCCGGGCGAGCCCGGGACCGTGTCGGACGTCGGTGCCAGGATCGGGGCATGAGACGAACCGTCGTGCCGCCGTACCTCCTCGTCCGCATCGCCCGCCTCGACGATCCGGCCTTCGCCCGGGCCGCGCGGGCCGCGAGCCGCTCGCTCGAGCAGGACGTGCCGTTCCGGCGCGTCCGGCCCGGAGAGCCCGCGCCCGACCGCGGGGCGCCGACCGCCGCCGCGACGTCCTCGCCGCGCACCCGCGTGCAGTCCCTCCAGCGCACCATCGCGGACGCGCGGACCGAGGAGACGCTGCCCGGCACGGTCGTCCGCCGCGAGGGCGAGGCGGCCACGGGGGATGCGGCCGTCGACGAGGCGTACGACGGCCTCGGCGCGATGTCGGCCTTCCTGCAGGGTGCGTACGGCCGCGACTCGATCGACGACGCCTGGCTGCCGCTCGACGCGACCGTGCACTTCGGCGACGACTACGACAACGCCTTCTGGGACGGCTCGCGGATGGTCTTCGGCGACGGGGACGGCCAGGTGTTCCGCCGCTTCACCGTCTCGCAGAGCGTGATCGGCCACGAGCTCGCCCACGGCATCACCGAGTACACGGCGAACCTCGTCTACCGCGGCCAGTCCGGAGCGCTCAACGAGTCGGTCTCGGACGTGTTCGGAGCCCTGCTGGAGCAGTACGGCGCCGGCCAGAGCGCCGACGAGGCGAGCTGGCTGATCGGCGAGGGGCTCTTCACCGACGAGGTGCAGGGCACGGCCCTGCGGTCGATGATCGCCCCCGGCACCGCCTACGACGACGACGTCCTCGGCTCCGACCCGCAGCCGGGCTCGATGGCCGACTACGTCGAGACCGACGACGACAACGGCGGAGTGCACATCAACTCGGGGATCCCCAACCGCGCGTTCGCCGTGGCGGCGACGACCCTCGGCGGGAAGGCGTGGGAGCGCGCTGGGCAGGTCTGGTACGACGTGCTGACCGGGGGCGTCCTCACCGCGACGGCCGACTTCGAGGCGTTCGCGGCGCTCACCGTGCGGGCCGCCGCCGAGCGCTACGGATCCGGCTCCGAGGTCGAGGCCGCCGTGCGCACCGGCTGGACGACGGTCGGCGTGACGCTGTCCGCCTGAGCCGGTCCGCTCGAGGACGGAGGCGGGTAGCATCGCGCGCATGGACGTCATCGTGTCGCGCAGCGGCGGAGTCGCCGGCCTCCGCCGGGTGTGGCGGGTCGACGTCGAGCAGCAGCCCGACGAGCGCGCCTGGCGCGACCTGCTCGGCTCGCTCCCCTGGGACGCCGCCGACGGCGAGTCCCCCGGCCGGGCCGACCGCTTCGTCTACGAGATCCGCGTGCAGACGCACCACGTCCGCCTCGGCGAGACCGAGCTCGACGGAGCCTGGCGCGAGCTGGTCGACCGCGTGAAGAAGGCGCAGCCCCGCTAGGAGCTGCGCCTTCGTCGTGTGCTCGGAGCTACTTGGTGCCGAGCAGGTCGATCACGAAGATCAGGGTCTTGCCGGAGAGCGGGTGCCCTCCGCCGGCCGGGCCGTACGCCAGCGCGGGCGGGCAGATCAGCTTGCGGCGGCCGCCGACCTTCATCCCCGGGATGCCCTGCTGCCAGGCGCGGATGAGGTTGTTGAGGGGGAAGTTGATCGACTGGTCGCGGCTCCAGGAGGAGTCGAACTCCTCGCCGGTGTCGTACTCGACGCCGAGGTAGTGAACCTCGACGGTCGAGCCGGGCTGCGCCTCGGCGCCGTCGCCGACGACGATGTCCTCGACGACGAGGGTGTCGGGGGCCGGGCCCTCAGGGGCGTCGACCTCGGGCTTGGTCAGGTTCTCGCTGCTCATGCCTCGATCCTACGGCGCTCGGGAGCGGAGTCTGGGAGCGGGCTGCGAGCACTCACTCCACGAGCGTGAGGCGCTGCGTCGGCCGGGTCATCGCGACGTAGAGCGATGCGGCGCCGCGCTCGCCGGTCTGCGCGATGAGGCGAGGGCGGGCGATGATCACGGAGTCGAACTCGAGCCCCTTGGCGTCGTTCGTCGACAGCACGGCGATCGCGCGGTCGAGCCCGGTCGCTCCACGGCCCACCTCCCGGCCGAACCGCTCCTCGAGGCGCTCGGCGATCGCGGCGAGGTCGTCGTCGGGCGCGATGACCGCGAGCGTCCCCTCCGCCTCGATCGCCCGGTCCTCGACGACGGCCGCCAGCACGCGCTCCGAGAGGCTCGCGTCGCCGCGATCGCGGATCGTCCGCACCGGC
Source organism: Rathayibacter sp. AY1H3 (assembly GCF_002932015.1). Taxonomy (NCBI): domain Bacteria; kingdom Bacillati; phylum Actinomycetota; class Actinomycetes; order Micrococcales; family Microbacteriaceae; genus Rathayibacter; species Rathayibacter sp. AY1H3. The sequence goes on along the minus strand of NZ_PSUU01000009.1, from coordinate 22,661 downwards.
CACTCGGTGGAGCGCACGGCCTCCCCCGGCGTGATCTCCAGCCCGTTCTCGCGCGCCGTCCGCTCGGCGAAGGCGACGATCTGCGCGGGCGTGCGGTAGTTGACCGTCAGCTCCTCCAGGCGCCACGGCGCCGCCTCCACTCCCCGGCCCTGGCGGCCGAAGGTGTCGCGGAGCGCGGCGTCCCAGCTCGAGGCGGCGGAGGCGCCGGACGCCTGCGCGACGTCGCCCACGATCGTGAACGAGCGCATCGGGCAGCGGCGCAGCAGCACCCGCCACTGCATCGGCGAGAGCTCCTGCGCCTCGTCGACCACGACGTGCCCGTAGGTCCAGGTGCGGTCGGCCGCGGCCCGCTCGGCGGTGGTCCCGAGCACCGAGCGCTCGGCGAAGCCGGCCGCGAGGTCCTTGGCGTTGACGAGGCCGTCGACGCCCATGTTGCGGATGGCGGCCTCCGCGTTCTCGACGTCGCGCTTGCGCTGCTCCTTCTCGGCCTTCTTCGAGGCGTCGGCGTGGTCGTCGTAGGCGCCGAGCAGCTCCGCGGCCTCGTCGAGCAGCGGTACGTCGGAGACCGTGAACGGAGCGTCGCGGTCTCGGCGGAGGAGGGAGCGCTGCGCGGCGGTCCAGCGCGGCGTGAGGGTCGCGAACCAGTTCGGACGGGCGTAGAGGTCCTGCAGCAGCTTCTCGGGGGTCAGCGGGATCCACGCGGTGTTGAGAGCGACGCGGACGTCGTGGGCGGTCCGCACGTCCTCGCGCAGCACCGCCTCGTCGGCCTCGTCGACCGTGCTGCCGTGGCTCCGCAGCTGATCGGCGAGCTGGCGGGTGAGCTGCGAGAGCAGCGTCTTGACGAAGGAGACGCGCGCCTCGTTGTGCGGCTTGCGGGTGTCGCGCGCGCGGGTGATCGCGCGCTCCACGTCCTGCGGCTCCAGACGGAGCTTCTCGCCGTTGACGTCGAGCACCTGGGTCTCGGCCGGGACGGTCTGGCGGGAGCGGACCGCGCGCTTGAGCAGCTCCGCCATCCGCGCCGAGCCCTTCACGCGGGCGACCGCGGGCACGTCCTCCTCGACGAGGTCGAGGCCCGGGTAGAGCTGGCCGAGCGTCGAGAGGACGACACCCGTCTCGCCGAGCGAGGGCAGCACCGCCTCGATGTAGCGGAGGAAGGAGCGTGAGGGGCCGACCACGAGCACGCCGGAGGAGGCGATGCGGTCGCGGTAGGAGTAGAGGAGGTAGGCGGCCCGGTGCAGGGCGACCGCGGTCTTGCCGGTGCCCGGCCCGCCCTGCACGACGAGCACGCCGCGCAGCTCGGACCGGATGATGCGGTCCTGCTCGCTCTGGATGGTCGCGACGATGTCGTGCATCCGGCCGGTGCGCTGCGCACCGAGGGCCGCCATGAGCGCGCCCTCGCCCTGCAGCACGGTGCCCTCGCGCAGCAGCTCCTCGTCGAAGACCTCGTCCTCGAAGCGCAGGACCTCGCGGCCCCGAGTGGTGAGGTGGCGCCGGGCGCGCGTCCCCATCGGCCGGGCGGCGGTGGCCTGGTAGAACGCGGCCGACTGCGGGGCGCGCCAGTCGAGCAGCAGCGTGTCCTGCTCCTCGTCGCGCAGGCCGATCCGGCCGATGTAGCGGTGCTCGGCGTCGGCGTCCGCGAGCGTCAGCCGGCCGAAGGCGAGCCGGTCGTCGGCGCCGGTGAGCGAGCGGATGCGGTCCTCGTAGAGCCGCGCGTAGGCGTCGCGCTCGGAGCGGCTCTGGTGGTTGCCGCCGACGCTCTCGATGCGGACCGTGTCCAGAGCCTCGCGGGCCTGGGCGATCAGCTCGTCGAGGCGGGCGTAGAGCGCCGCCACGTAGTCGCGCTCCCGAGAGAGCTCGGTGGCCTGCACAGTGCTGCCGTCCGTCATCGTCCGCCTTCCGAGGGTCCGCCGCCGCGGGCCGGGAGGCGCGGGATGCGCTCCGGGGGCCGCGGGAAAACAGGCGGTCCAGTCTACCGAGCGATCCGAAGCGGGCCGTGCCGACAGCGGGATCCGGATGCCTCTTGCGCTCGGCGCCGCGGAGGAGCATCCTCTCTCTCACGAAGAGCTCGACGCCCCGTCCGAGCAGCCGGCCCTGCCGCTGCCGCAGGGCGTCGGGCTCTTTCTCGCGGGTGTCCGTCCTCCGTCCGGTCATCGACCGGGAAGAGAACCGGACGGCCCCGCGTTGCACGCCCCATGGCCACTCCGAGCAGCAGCGTCACCGCCCCCTCCCGCGCCTCGATCGACCTCACGGAGTCGGCACGCGCCGGCTGGGAGTCGTGGCTCGCCCGACGCGTCGAGCGCGTCACCGGACCCCGGGGCGATCTCGCCCTCGTCGAGACGCGCTGGCTCGAGCCCGGCGAGAGCGTCGACGACGAGCAGGCGCTGGCCGGCTACGGCCCCTCGGCGACCCTGACGCGGATGCGCCGCGAGAACCTCGACACCGGCGAGCCCGAGTACGGCTACCGCGTCTGGGACGCGGCCTCCGACGGCATCCGGTCCTTCGACGCCATCGAGACCTTCCCGTTCGACGCCGCCTGGGTGCTCGAGGCGTGGTTCGAGCCGGTCGCCGAGGACCGCACGGTCCCGTTCGAGCACCTGCGCGACAACGGCGCCACCCGCGAGCTCGTCGTGCCCGGCGACATCACCTTCTCGCTCGTGGACGACGGGCGCGCCCGCGAGTACACGGTCGCGGCGTTCGACGACGGCGGCACGCTCCTCGTCCCGTTCGGCGATCCGACCAACCGCAGCGACGACCCGGAGCTCGCGAGCTACCCCGTCGGCCGCTTCCTCGTCGTGCAGCGGATCGGCGGCGCGGCCGACGCGGGCACCCCCGCTCCGGTGCTCCTGGACTTCAACCGGGCGTACATCCCGCCGTGCGGCTTCTCGCCCCACTACAACTGCCCGCTGCCGCCCGCGCAGAACCGGCTCGGCGTGCCCGTGACGGCCGGCGAGCGCCGCGTGCGCAGCGCCTCCGCCTAGCGCGCCGGGGCTGAGCGGGGGCGGCCCCGGCTCAGCGGGTGAGCACCGCCCGGCGGGCGACGAGCTCGTCGAGCAGGACCTGCTCGTCGACCGCTCCGGTGCGTCCGCCGCGGCCGAGCAGGAGGTGCTGCCGGTGGTGCGCGAGCCGCGTCACCGAGCGGAGGAAGTCCCGCATCGCCCGCGGCCGGTCCCCTCCCGCGGTCCGGGCCCAGCGAGCGGCGGTGCGGCGCCCCTCCGCGGTGCCGATCATCCGCACCTCGGCCGGCGAGAGCCAGCCGGCGACGGCGTAGTCGTCGAGCCGCTGGAGCGTCACGCGCCGCTCCTGCCGGCGCAGCAGCACCACCACGACCACGGCGACCGCGAACAGCGGCACCTGGACCACGCCGTAGAAGCCGAACCAGTCGGACACCAGGAACGACGAGCCGTTCCAGAGCGCGTGCAGGAACGCGGCGAGCGCCAGCCCGAGCAGGGCGATGGGCAGCCGCGCGACGGCGGGCCGGTTCGAGGCGAAGCCGAGGGCCGCGCCCGTGCAGGCGGTGAAGAGCACGTGCGCGAAGGGCGAGAGCACCCCGCGGAGGAAGAAGGTCACGGCGAGCGAGCCGAGACCGCCCTCCACCAGCGCGCTGCCGAAGTAGAGGATGTTCTCGACGAAGGCGAACCCGGAGGCGACGACGGCCGCGTAGACGATGCCGTCGACGGGCCCGTCGAAGGTCCGGCGCCAGATCAGCAGGACGAGGAGGACGCCGATCCCCTTGGCCGTCTCCTCGACCAGCGGCGCCTGGATCACGGCGCCGACGAAGTCGGATCCGCTCGGCTGCTGCCCGGACGCGTAGACGGCGATCTGCACGCCGAGGTCGACCAGGAGCGCGATCGCGACGGACCCGGCCGCGCCCCAGAGGAACGCGAACCACAGGCCCAGCGCTGGCTCCGGCTCCCACCGGTCGACCCAGCGGACGCCCAGCAGGACCACGGTCAGCGGGACGAGGGCGATGACCGCGCAGATCCCCGCGGCGCTGACGCCGAGTCCGAGAACCACGTAGGCGAGCACGAGCAGCAGCAGGATCCCGAGGAGCGCCACGCCGATCGAGCCGAGCACGGTCGGCACGACGGAGGGGCGGGCGGTGGCGGGCGGTGCGGGCGGCGGATAGGCGCTCATGGGGCCGACAGTAGGGCACGGGCGGGGTGCGCTGTCGGCGGTTGACACGCGCCGGGCGCGTGGAGGAGGGCCGGGGTGCGGACGCCCGTGTCCGATTCCCGCTCCTGCTCGACGTCGCCGCGTGCGAGGCTCGAGGCGTGCCCGACTCCGATCCGCTCTTCGAGGAGCGCTACCGCGCCGTCGCCTCCCGCGACTCCCGGTTCGACGGGCGGTTCCTGACCGGCGTGCACTCCACCGGCATCTACTGCCGTCCGAGCTGCCCCGCCATCACGCCGCGGCGCGCGAACGTGCGCTTCTACCCGACGGCCGCCGCCGCGCACGAGGCGGGGCTCCGCGCCTGCAAGCGCTGCCTGCCGGACGCCGTCCCCGGCTCCCCCGAGTGGAACCTGCGCGACGACACGGCGGCGCGCGCCATGCGTTTGATCGCCGACGGAGTGGTCGACCGCGAGGGGGTCGAGGGGCTGGCCGCACGGCTCGGCTACGGCGCGCGCCACCTCGGCCGCATCCTGCGCGAGGAGCTGGGCGCGCCTCCGCTGGCGCTCGCTCGCGCCCAGCGCGCCCAGACCGCCCGGCTCCTGCTCACGAGCACCGACCTGCCCGTGTCCGACGTCGCCTTCGCCGCCGGCTTCACGAGCATCCGGCAGTTCAACGCGACCCTGGCGGAGGTGTACGAGCGGACCCCGACGGCCCTGCGCGCCTCGGCCCGCGGCACGCGCTCCGAGGCGAGCGTCCACGACGGCGCGACCACGCTGGAGCTCCGGCTGGCAGTGCGGGCTCCGTTCGATCCCGGGGTGCTCGACGTGCTCGGCGGCACCGCGCTCCCGGGCATCGAGGAGGCGTCCCCCGGCGGCTACGCGCGCTCGCTCGTCCTGCCCGGGGGCGCGGCGCTGATCCGGCTGGCGGCGGACGGGGAGAGCGTCCGCTGCAGCGCGACGCTCGTCTCCGTCGCCGACATCGGGCCGCTGGTCGCCCGGGTGAGGCGGCTGCTCGACCTGGACGCGGACGCCCGCGCCGTGGACGAGGCCCTCGCGGCCGATCCCGCACTTGCTCCGAGCGTCGCCGCCCGCCCCGGTGTCCGCGTGCCCGGCTCCGTCGACCCGGCCGAGACGCTGGTGCGCGCGCTGCTCGGCCGGCGGGAGGCCGCACGGCTGGTCACAGCGCTCGGCGCGACGCTCCCGGAGTCCGTGGCGAGCGGATCGATCGCACGCGCCTTCCCCTCCCCCGCGGTGATCGCCGAGCACGCCGCCGACGTGCTCCGCGGATCCGCCGACGTGCTGGTGCGGACCTGCACGCTGCTCGCCGAGGGAGCCCTGCGGCTCGACGCCGACCGGGAGGAGCTCGCCGAGCAGCTGCTGGCGGTCCCCGGGATCGACGCGGCCACGGCGGCCGAGGTGGCACAGCGGGCGACCGGAGATCCCGACGTCCTGCTCACCGGGGATCCCGTGCTCCGGCGGGGCGCGGCGGCGCTCGGCCTGCCCTCCGGCGAGCGCGCGCTGACCGAGACCGGACGCCGCTGGGCGCCCTGGCGCAGCTACGCCGGGGCGCGCCTCGCGGCCGCGGTCACGCCTCCGGCGCGGGGTCGATGATCGGGAGCGCCGCGGTCATCGCCTCGATGCCCGAGAGCCGCGCCGGCGAGATCAGCCGCATGACCTCCTCGCGGGACATCAGCCCCGCCTCGACCACCAGGTCGGCGATGTTGCGGCCGGTCGCGAGGGCGGCCTTCGCGAGGGCGGCGGACGCGGTGTAGCCGATGCTCGGCGTGAGCGCCGTCACGACCCCGACCGAGGAGGCGACCATGGCCTCGAGCCGGTCGACGTTCGCGGTGATGCCGTCGATGCAGTTCTCGCGGAGCGTCCTGCAGGCCTGCGTCATCCAGGTGATGCTCTGCAGCAGCGAGTGCGCGATCACCGGCTCGAAGGCGTTGAGCTGGAGCTGACCCGCCTCGGCCGCCATCGTGACCGTGACATCGGCCCCGGCCACCGAGTAGGCGACCTGGTTGACCACCTCGGGGATGACCGGGTTCACCTTGCCGGGCATGATGCTGGATCCCGCCTGGCGCGGAGGCAGGTTGATCTCGCCGAAGCCGGCCTGGGGGCCCGAGGAGAGGAGTCTCAGGTCGTTGCAGATCTTGGACAGCTTGATCGCGGAGCGCTTGAGCGCGCTCGAGAACGACATGAAGACGCCGGTGTCGCTCGTCGCCTCGACGAGGTCCTGCGCCATCTCGAGGTCGAGATCGGTGATCTCGTTGAGGTGGCGGACAGCAGCCGCGCCGTAGCGCGGATCGGCGGTGATGCCTGTGCCGATCGCGGTGGCTCCGATGTTGACCTCGGCGAGCAGCCAGATGGTCTCGGAGAGACGGGCGTGGTCCTCGCCGAGGGTCGTCGCGAAGCCGTGGAACTCCTGGCCGAGCGTCATCGGCACCGCGTCCTGCAGCTGCGTGCGGCCGACCTTCAGGACGCTGCCGAACTCGACCGCCTTGCGGGAGAACGACTCGCGCAGCAGCGCCAGCTCGTCGAGCAGGCGGCGCAGCGACCAGGTCATCGCGATCTTGATCGCGGTCGGGTAGACGTCGTTGGTGGACTGGCTGCGGTTGACGTCGTCGAGGGGGTGCAGGTGCGCGTAGTCGCCCCGCTCGAAGCCGCCGATCTCGAGTGCGACGTTGGCGACGACCTCGTTCGCGTTCATGTTCGTCGAGGTGCCGGCGCCGCCCTGGATCACCCCGACCACGAACTGGTCGTGGAACTCGCCGTCGATGATGCGGCGGCACGCGGCCTCGATCAGCTCGGCCTTGGCGGGGGCGAGGGTGCCGAGCTCGGTGTTGGCCCGGGCGGCCGCGAGCTTGACCGTCGCGAGGGACCGGACGAGATCGGGGTAGATCGAGATGGGGCGCTTCGAGATCGGGAAGTTGTCGAGGGCCCGCGCCGTGTGGATGCCCCAGTAGGCCTCGGCGGGGATCTCCATCGAGCCGAGGGAGTCGCTCTCGGTGCGCGTGGCGGGGGTCTCGGTGTCGTCCAGGGCTCTGCCTTCCGGGTCGCGGTCGGGGAGGGTGCTCGGTGCGAGGGTCACGTCCAGCTCCGTTGCTGTCGTCGTGCGGCCCCGGAGGGTGCAGGGGGCTCGCGAACTGCGCGGCCAGCCTATCGCCGGGGCACGGGGCGGCGGCGGACGCGGGCGCGGAGCGTCCTCTCGGCGGGCGCGGAACGACCGCGCCTCCCGCCGCCGGAGCGGACAGGAGGCGCGGGACGCGGGAAGCGGCGGATCAGCGGTAGTCGCTGCCCGACGCGAGGGCCGCGAGCGGCACGAGCACGACCACGACGAGCACGGCGATCGCGAAGAGCAGGACGAGGCCGAGCATGACGGAGTTGAGCACGATGCCCCAGATCGAGAGCGTGCGGCCGGTCGGCTCCCTCCGCAGGCCCAGGATGCCGAAGACGAGGCCCGCGGCCGGAGCGATCACGGTCAGTCCGAAGAAGACGGAGGTGACGCCGAGGATCAGGCTGGTGAGCGAGAACGGGGTCGAGGGCGCCGGGGCGAGCGCCGCGGGCGGGACGGCGGGGGTGCCGTAGGGGGCGCGGGCCTGCTGCGAGGAGGCGGACTCCTCGGCGGCGGGGCGCTCCCCGGCGGACGGCCGCTCCTCGGTGAGGACGGCGGTCGCGCCCAGGTCCACGGTCGGCTGCTCGTCGGCGGGGGTGGAGAGGCGGGCGGTGCGGTCGTCGGTGGTCACGGTGTGCTCCTTCTCGGGTGCCGGTCGCCCGGCGGGATGCGGTCCCGCCGGGCGGGCCGGCGGTGCTGCCGGTGTGCTCCGGCGATGCCTCCACGCTACGGACGAGCCCGGACCCGCCCCATCCGGGGAACCCCCGGAACTCGGGGGCGATCCCCCGCCTCGAGGCGGGGGCGGGTGCGAGACTGGTCCCGGCGCGAGGAGGCGGCGACGATGGACGACGACGAGCTGCGGCACCGCACCCGGGACCGCAAGGGCGCCCGGGCCGTCTGGTTCGCCGGGCTCTCGGCGCTCGCCGGCTTCGTGGTGATCTCCCCCGTGATCTCCCTCACGGCGACCGTGATGGTGTGGGGGTCGCGGCGGCGGATCGGCACCCTCAGCGACCGGAACGGCCTGGTCGCCGTCAACTGGCAGCTCACCTACCTCGCGCTCCAGCTGATGCTGGTCCCGCTGCACCTCGCGCTGGTATCGGTGCGCGACTCGCTCGGCGCCGACTGGCCGCTCGCGACGATCTCGGCGATCCTCGCGCTGGCCGTGCTCAACCTCGTGCTGTGCGTCGTCCTCGGAGTCCGGTCCGGCCAGGGCCGTACCGTGCGCCTCTGGATCGCCGTGCCCTTCGCCCGCTCCACCCGTCCGCCGCGCTGACCGTCCGGGGACACCGGGCACGGCGGCTCTCCGCTCCTGGGACTCCGCCCGGCGTGTCCGCGGCGCGGTGCCCCCCTCCACGTCGCGGCGGCGGGCAGGGTGGTGGAGTGATCGCCTTCCCTCCGCCCGTGTACGTCGTGGCCGACGACGGAGTGCGGCTGGCCACCTATTCCGTCGGCGAGGAGAGCGCCCCGACCGTCCTCGCCGTGCACGGCTTCGCCTCCCACGCCGTGCTCAACTGGGAGACGTCGGGCTGGCTGCGGACGCTGCACCGGGCCGGGTACCGCGTCGTCGCGCTCGACCAGCGCGGGCACGGCGCGAGCGAGAAGCCGCACCACTCCGACTCCTACAGCGTGGACGCCATGGTGGCCGACCTGGTGCGGGTGCTCGACTCCTACGACCTCGACGCGCCCCACGTGCTCGGGTACTCCCTCGGCGCCCGGATGAGCTGGGTGCTGGGGCTCGAGCACCCGGAGCGGCTCGCATCGCTGAGCCTCGGCGGGCTGACGGTGGGCGAGCCCCTCCGCTCCTTCGACGCGGAGGCGGCCCGGGCCCGCGTCGCCTCCGGCGGCGAGATCGACGACGGCTTCACCCGCGCCTTCATCGGCATGGCGGAGGGCGTGCAGGGCAACGACCTCGCAGCGCTGGTGGCGGTGGCCGACGGCGTCCGCGGCGGGGCGCACCCGGAGCACGGGCGGCACCCCGGCCTGCCGACGCTGCTCGTGACCGGCGGCGCGGATCCGATCGCTCCCGGCGGTGAGCTGCTGGCGGCGGAGGCGGGGGCGCGGTTCGTGAGCGTCCCCGGCCGCGACCACACCAGCACCGTGCCCGCGCGGGGCTTCAAGGACGCGGTGCTGGCGTTCCTGGCGGAGCAGCGCTGAGCCGGCCCCGCGCCGGACGGGAGCACCGCGAGCGCCGAGGCCCGCGGCGTAGCATCCCCCTCATGCAGGCGATCCGCATCGAGAACCCCGGCCCCGACTCCCGACTCGTGCTGGAGGAGGTGCCGACGCCCTCCCCCGGACCCGGCGAGGTCCTCGTCCGCGTCGCGGCCGCCGGCGTCAACCGCGCCGACCTCGGCCAGCGCGCAGGGGTCTACCCGCCGCCGCCCGGCGCCTCCGAGATCCTCGGGATGGAGGTGTCCGGCACGGTCGTCGCGCTCGGCGAGGACGCGACCGGGTTCTCGGAGGGCGACGAGGTCTGCGCGCTGCTCTCCGGCGGCGGCTACGCGGAGTACGTCGCGGTCGACGCGGGCCTGGTGCTGCCGGTGCCGGACGGCGTCGGCCTCGTCTCGGCCGCCGCCCTCCCGGAGACGACGTCCACCGTCTGGTCGAACCTCGTGATGGTGGCCGGGCTCGGATCCGGCGACACCGTCCTCCTCCACGGCGGCGGGAGCGGGATCGGGACCACGGGCATCCAGATCGCCGCCGCCCTCGGCGCCCGCGTCGCCGTCACGGCCGGCAGCGCCCGCAAGCTCGAGGCGTGCCGCGCGCTCGGCGCCGACGTCCTGATCGACTACCGCGAGGAGGACTTCGTCGAGCGGATCCGCGAGGCGACCGGCGGGCGCGGCGTCGACGTGATCCTCGACCCCGTCGGCGGCGACTACCTGGCCCGCGACCTGGAGGCGCTGGCCGTGGGCGGGCGCGTGGTGTTCATCGGCAACCAGTCCGGCGCGCTGGGCTCGCTCGACCTCGGGGTGCTGATGCGCAAGCGCGGGGCGGTGCACGCCACGACCCTCCGCGCCCGGCCCCTGGAGGAGCGGCGCGCGATCGTCGCGCGGGTGCGCGCGGAGGTCTGGCCGCTGGTCGCCGCCGGAACGGTGCGACCGGTGGTGGACGAGGTGGTCCCGCTCGCCGAGGCCGAGCGGGCGCACGACGTGATGCGCTCCTCCGGCCACATCGGCAAGCTGCTGCTCACCCCGTGACGCCCCACACCGGAGGAGGCCCCCGCCGCCCGCGGTGAGCGGGAGCGGGGGCCTCCTCCGGTGATGCCCTCCGGCGGGGCGTCAGACCGCGGAGCGCAGGAGTCCGAGCGAGCGGTTGATGCCGTCGACGTCGACCGCGGCCGGATCGAACGAGGCTCCGGCGGCGAGGCCGAGAGCCTCGAGCGCCTCCGCGTGGTCGGCCGAGGACGGGTCGGTCGCCGCCCGCACCGTGTCGGCCCAGGCCGCGGGGCCTCCCGGCACGTCGAGCGGAGCCGCGCCGCGCGCGCCCGTGCAGCGCGGCAGAGCCGTCGACAGCGGCGCGATCGCCTCCAGGCGGATGACGTGGCGCCACTCGTCCTCGAGGTCGTAGACGTAGAAGAGTTCGTCCTGCTCCTGCTCGAGGACCTCGGCGAGCGCGACGCCCGCCTCGTCCACGAGGTCGGCGCCGAACTCCTCCGCGTCGGACGGTGAGCCGATCGGAGCCTGCTCCTCGTCGGGCACGCCCACGCTGAAGTAGTGCGGCTGCGCGTCGGTCCAGCCCAGCGAGAGCTGGAGCGCGAGGTGCAGATCGCGCAGCGACGACTCGGAGGAGAGCTCGAGGCGCCGCCAGACGACGGGCTTGGTCCCGAGCAGGGCGACGTGGAGCGCGTAGGCCGTCGCCGTGTCCTGGGTCGCCTCGTCGAGGATCTCGAGGCGGGTGGCCTCGCGCTCGCCGAGGAGGACGACCGTCGCGCGGACGACGGAGGCGAGGACGGGCGCGAGGCCCTCCGGCACCGCGTAGCCGAACTCGGGCGAGTGCAGCAGCAGCCCGAGCTCGGCGGTGTCGTCGAGCATCCGCTCGGCCGTGCCGACCATGCGCTCGCGCTCGTCGAGGGCCTCGTCGAGCGAGACTCCGGAGTCGGCGGCCAGCTCGTCGACCAGCTCACCGACGACCAGGCCCGGGTGGATCTCGGCCTGGCAGGCGACCGCGATGCGGACCAGCACGGCGTCGGTGGTGGTGACCGCGCGCTCCTCCGGGGAGAAGGCGCCGTCCTCGGTGTCGGCGGCCGCCAGCGCGGTCTGGGCGCTGAGGATCCACTGCTCGAGGAAGCGGGCGACGTAGGCGATGCGCTCGGCGGCGGCCTCGTGCGCGTCGGAGCTGCGCCAGAGCACGGCGGCCTCGCCGAGACCTGCGGCGGATCCCTCCTGCTCGAGCACGGCCGAGCCGACCAGCGCGTCCCACCAGGCCGAGACCGGGATGCGGACGGAGTCGTCGCTCGGGGTGGATCCCGCGGAGGAGATGCCCGCCTCGACCGCGATCTCGCGGGCGGCGCGCTCGGTGAGGGTCGCGCCGTCTTCGGCGGCGAGGTGCTCGACCACGACGTCGGCGGCGTGCACGAGAGCGGTGGCGCGCACGGCGGAGAGCTGCTCCTCGGCCGGGACCTCGTCGAGCTCGGCGAGGTCGTCGAGCACGGCCTCCACGAAGGAGCCGGCGAGGTCGAGGACCTCGTCGAGGACGGCCTGGCACTCGTCCAGCTCCTCGTCGGTGCCGGTCCAGAGGTCCTCGTCGGTGAGGAAGTCGAGGAAGTGCTCGACGACCTCGGCGACGGTGAAGAGGGTGTCGTCGAGGTCGGCCTCGCTCTCCTCCCCCGACAGGTCTGCCTCGATCTGGTCGAAGACGGCCTCGAGCAGCTCGGCGTCGGGCTGGGCGAAGGAGCCGCGCGGGCGCAGGTCGCGGGTCATCGCGAAGAGGTCGGTCAGCACCTCGACGGCCTCGTCGGCCTCGAGGTGCTCGTGCTGCATGCCCACCTCGGCGAGGTGCGAGCGGTACCAGCTGCGGAACCGCACCATCAGCGCGGTCTCGGCCGTGCGGCCGCCGCCCTGACCGCCGGACCCGCTCTGACCGCCTCCGGATCGTCCCTGGTTGCGCTTCTTGCCCATGATTCCTCCGCGACCGCTCCACTCACGACGAAGCGCTCCAGCCTACCCAGTGCGGGCGCGCGGCGGCACGCGCGGTCGCCCCCTGTTCACCCTGTGCGCACCGGGTCCGCTCCCTCTGATGCGGCCGATCGCCCGAGTCCCGGGATCCGCGCGCTGTGGGAGTCCTCGCCGCCCGGGCCCCTGCCACACGGGTCGCGATGATGAGAAATCTCGCAGCGATCGGGCGGCGAGGCTTGCGCTCGGACCCTCCGCTTCGGTGGAGTGTCCGGATGACCGACACGACGGACACCGCCGAGACCGCTCCCGGGAAGGCGTCGCTCAAGCGGGTGATCACCGGGCCGCTGCTGTTCGCCTTCATCGTGGGCGACACACTCGGCGCCGGCATCTACACCCTGGTCGGCACGATGGCCGAGGACGTGGGCGGCGTGATCTGGCTGCCGCTGCTGATCGCGCTGGTCGTCGCCCTGCTCACGGCGGGCACGTACGCCGAGCTGATCACCAAGTACCCGCACGCCGGAGGGGCGGCGCGGTACGTGGACCGCGCGTTCGGGAAGCCGTACCTCTCGTTCCTGATCGGCTTCCTGATGATGGCCTCCGGCATCACGACGGCCGCCTCCCTGGCGAACGCGTTCGCGGGCGACTACCTCGGGGCTCTGCTGGACGTGCCGCCGATCCCGACCGCGATCGTCTTCATCGCGATCCTCACCCTGGTGAACCTGCGCGGTGTGAAGGAGTCGCTGACCGCGAACCTGGTCGCCTCGGTGATCGAGGTGAGCGGACTGGTCATCGTCATCGTCTGCGCCGCGGTCTTCTTCGGCTCCGGCGACGGCGACGCCTCCCGCGTGCTCGAGTTCAACCCCGATGTCGCTCCGCTGCAGGGGGCGTTCGCCGCCTCGATCGTCGCCTTCTTCTCGTTCCTCGGCTTCGAGGCCGCGGCGAACATGGCCGAGGAGGTGCGGAACCCTTCGAAGGTCTACCCGCGGGCCCTCTTCGGTGCGCTGATCACCGCCGCCGTGGTCTACCTCCTGATCGCGCTCGGCGCCGTGATCGTGCTGCCGAACGACGAGCTCGCGGCCTCCAGCGGCCCCCTGCTGGACGTGGTCGCGGCGAGCGGAGTGGCGGTGCCGCCGTGGCTGTTCGGCCTGATCGCGCTCGTCGCCATCGCGAACGGCGCTCTGCTGTTCATGGTGATGGCGTCGCGGGTCGGCTTCGGGCTCGCCACCTCCGGGCTGCTGCCGAGCGCCTTCGGCAAGGTGCTCCCGGGCCGCCGCACGCCGTGGGTGTCGATCGTGGTCGTCGGCGGAGTGACGATGCTGCTCAGCCTCATCGGCGACGTCGGCACCCTCGCCGAGACGACGGTGCTGCTGCTCCTGCTGGTGTTCATCGCGGCGAACGTCTCGGTGCTGGTGCTGAAGAAGGACCGCGTCGACCACGCCCACTACTCCGTGCCGCGCGTCGTGCCGGTGCTCGCGACCATCGCGAGCGTGGTGCTGCTGACGCAGCAGACGGGCGTCGTCTGGCTGGCGACAGCGGGCTACGTGGTCGTGGGGACGCTGCTGTTCCTCGCCACCCGCCTGGGGAAGCGGAAGCACGCGGAGCGGACCCCGGACTGATCCGGGCCGGCGGCGATCCGTCGCGAGCGGCCCGTCCGCGGATCCCGTGCGGGCCGTTCGCGACGGATCGATCGCGGGAGGCGGGCGAGGAGTGGGATCGTGAGGGGATGACCGTCACGCTCGAGCCGATGCCCGCCGCCGCTCTCGCCATCTGGATGCGGGTGCAGCGCTCGGCGTACATCGAGGACCGGATGCGCGCGGGCGACGACGAGGCGGCCGCGACGCGCAACGCCGACGCCTCGTACGAGAAGTACTTCCCGAGAAGCTCCCCCGCCGCCGGGCACGACCTGCTCCTCGTCTCCGAGGACGGCCGCGCGGTCGGGTCGCTCTGGCTCGGCCCGCACCCGAGCGGACTCGAGGGCGTCGGGTACGTCTGGGACGTGCAGATCGACGCCGCCGAGCGCGGCCGCGGCCTCGGCCGGGCGGCGCTGCTGCTCGCGGAGTCGCACGTCCGCTCCCAGGGCGGGTCCGCCCTCGCGCTGAACGTGTTCGGCTTCAACACCGCCGCGCGGGCTCTGTACGAGTCGCTCGGCTACGAGACGACGTCCCTGCAGATGCGCAAGCCGCTGGTCTGAGCGGGGCCGCTCGACGCCGGGCAGGGGCACGACCCGGTCGCGCAGAACGCCGCACGCCGTGCTCGAGGGCGGACGCCGACGGGCGCCCACCGACGAGCACGGCGGCGGCAGTGGTGGAACCGCCGGGGATCGGCGGGACCCTGCGGTCAGCTCGTGGAGGCGACGGCGGTCGGGTCGCCGGTGCCGGACGGACGCGGGGCGTCACCCGATCCCGTCGCCACCGACGCGCCGGTCGGAACGACGGTGCCGCCGGTCGCCATCCCCCGGCCGAAGGCCTGGCCCTGGAGGATCGCGCCGAGGTCGACGCCGGTCGCCGACCTGACGCTGTCGAACGTCGCGGCGAGACCCGCCGCCTGCTCGCGCGCGATGTGGGTGCCGGCGGTGTCGCCGCCGATCAGCGTCACCGAGCCGACGTTCTGGTAGCCCTTCGCGAACTCGGCCATGAGCGAGGGCAGCTGCCCGATGAGCTCGCGACCCAGGATCGCCTCCTGATTCTCGCGGAGCGCCTCCGCCTCGGCCGCGATGGCCGCCGCGCTCGCCTCGCCCTTCGCGCGGATGGCCTCCGCCTCGGCGGTCGCGTTCGCGCGCAGCGCCTCGGCCTCTGCGCCCGCCTTGGCCCGCAGTGCGTGGGCCTCGGCCTCGGCGCGGGCGCTCACGGCGGCGGCCTCGGCGGCGGCGGACGCCTGGCGCGCCTCCGCCTGGCGCTGGACGGCGTACGCCTCGGCGTCCGAGACCTGCTGCGCGACCTGGCGGTCCGTCTCGGCCTTCTTCTCGCGTCCGTAGGCGTCGGCGTCGGCCTCGGTCTGACGGCGGTACTTCTCGGCGTCCGCGACGCGCTTGACGTCGGCGTCGAGCTCGGCCTGCCGGTTCTCGGCGCGCTGCACGAGGACGGCCTGCTCGCGCTCGGCGCGGGCCAGGTTCTCGGCCTGCTCGGCCTCGGCGTTGGCGCGGCCGACCTCGGACTTCGCGGCGGCGGTGTTCTTGTCGTAGGCGGTCTGCTCGATCAGGTTCGCCTCGTCCGTGGCCAGCTGGCGAGCCTTGACCTCGCGGGCCGCGTTGATCCGCGCGACGTCGGCCTCGCGGCGGACGCGCTCGATCTCCTGCGCTCCGAGCGCCTCGATGTAGCCGTTGCGGTCGGTGACGCCCTGGATGGCGAAGGAGTCGAGGACGAGGCCCTGGGCGAGCAGGTCGCCCTTGATGCCCTCGGCGATCTCGTCTCCCAGCTTCTGCCGGTCCTGCATGACCTCCTCGACGCTGAGCTTCGCGACGACGCCGCGGAGGGCGCCCTCGAGCTGCTCGGTGGTGAAGACGTCGATGGACTGGTCCTGCGACGCGAAGCGCTCGGCGGCGGCGCGGACCTGGTCGGCCGTGGACCCGATCTTGACCAGGGCGACGCCCGCGAGATGGATGGTCACGCCGTTCTTGGTCTGCGCGACCGGCTCCATCTTGATCTGGCGGGAGCGCAGCGAGATGCGGTCGGACCGTTGGGTCAGCTTGTTCACGAACGCGCCGCCGCCGGTGATGACGGTCATGTTCGAGGTGAGGCCGTCCTCGCCCTTCTGCTTCTTCCCGACGATCACGATCGCCTCGTCGGCCTGCGGCACCTGGTACCAGGCGCGGAAGAGGAAGAAGCCGATGAGGGCGATCAGCAGGAGTGCGCCGACGGCGACTCCGGCGAGGACGATCCAGAGGAGATCCGGTTCCATGGGCGGGCGACCTTTCGTCCGACCCGCGCGACGCGGGTACCTGAGAGACGTACAGTTTCCATCGTGTCACAGCGCCTCGGACGGCCGCGTCGGCCGGAGGGGGGATACTGCGGACGCCGCCGAGAGCGGATCACGAGGGGGCGGGCCCGGAGGAGGACGCCACGAACGAGGGCGTCGCGCGGAGTGCCGCAGAGGAGATCAGTGCTGGGGTACCTGGACTCGAACCAAGAACAACTGAACCAGAATCAGCCGTGTTGCCAATTACACCATACCCCAATGGTCATCCGGAGGTGATCCCGGGACCAGGCGGCGACCGGATCGAGACCCGAGCGACGAGAGACGACAGTACCCTACGCGGGCATCCCGCTCAAATCGAGCCGCGGACGACGCTGCCCTCGGACTCCGGGGCGGCCTCGCCGAGGCGGGCGCGGACGAGGTCGCGGTTGATCGCGGAGGCGACCTGGGCGCCCGATCCGGCGGCGACGATCAGCTGCTGCGGGCCGGGAGGGGTGACCTCGCCGGCTGCGTAGAGGCCGGGGACGGACGTGCGGCCACCGGCGTCGACGCGGAGGAAGCCGTCGGCGTCGCGGTCGGGGCCGGCCGCGTCCAGGTAGTCCAGCGCGGGCGTCCAGACGGGGCGGACGAACGCCCCGGTGCGCGGGACGACGTCGCCGTCGACGAGGCGGACGCCGGTCATCTCGGCGCGCTCCCCGGCGAGGTCGGCGACCGGGCGCCGGTCGACCCGGATGCCGATGGAGGCGAGCAGCGACTCGTCGGCGTCGCTCACCGTCCCGACGCCGTTGGTGAAGACGATCAGGTCGGTCGACCACTGCGAGAGGAGCATGGCCCGCTCCGCGAGGTCGTCGGTCTCGCCGATCAGGGCGAGCGCCTCCCCCGCCTTCTCGTAGCCGTCGCACTCCATGCAGCTGTGCACGGCGGTGCCGTAGTAGGCGCGCAAGCTCGGGAGCGCGGGCGGCGTCTCGAGCAGTCCCGCGGCGACCACGACGGCGGTGGCGACGACGGAGCGGTCGGCGCTGCCGCGCACGCCCCGGGCGCCGACGACGAACTCGCCGCCGGAGCGCTCGACCGAGGTCACCAGGGCGTTGTGCACCTCGGCGGCCTCGTAGCGCTCGAACTCCTCGCGGCCGAGGCGGCGCAGCTCGAGCGGCGAGATGCCGTCGCGGGTGAGGAACCCGTGCGAGTGCAGGGTCGCGGCGTTCCGCGGGCGGTTGCTGTCGAGCAGCAGCACGCTGCGGCGCGCCCGGACGAGGTTGAGCGCGGTCGAGAGCCCGGCGGGGCCCCCGCCGATCACGACGACGTCGTAGCGTCCGCCGACCGTCTCCGCCACGGTCAGGCCTGCCGGGAGGCGCCGAGGTGAGCGCCCAGGCGGTCGAGGCGGGCGATCGACTCCTGCTTGCCGAGGATCTCCATCGACTCGAACAGCGGCGGCGAGACGCGGCGCCCGGAGACCGCGGTGCGCAGCGGCCCGTAGGCGATGCGGGGCTTGAGGCCGAGGCCCTCGATCAGCGCGGAGGCGAGCGCCTCCTGGATCGAGGCCGTCAGCCACTCGGACGCGGGGACGAGCTCGAGAGCGCCGATCGAGGCGGCGAGCACCTCGCCGGCGTTCGCGGGCAGGCCCTTCAGCGCGTCCTCGTCGTACTCGAGCGCGTCGGAGGAGGTGAAGAGGAACCCGAGCATCCCGGGGGCCTCCCCCAGCAGGCCGATCCGCTCCTGCACGAGGGGCGCGGCGGCGTCGAGCACCGCGCGCTGCTCGGCGGTCGGCTCGCCCGCGAGCACTCCGGCCGCCACGAGGTACGGGATCGTCCGCTCGGTGAAGTCGTCGACGGCCAGGAGGCGGATGTGGTCGCCGTTGATCGACTCGGCCTTCTTGAGGTCGAAGCGGGCCGGGTTGGGGTTCACGTCGGCGACGTCGAAGGCGGCGACCATCTCGTCGATCGAGAAGACGTCGCGGTCGTGCGTGAGCGACCAGCCGAGCAGGGCGAGGTAGTTGACCAGGCCCTCCGGGATGAAGCCGCGGTCGCGGTGGTGGAAGAGGTTCGAGGACGGATCGCGCTTGGAGAGCTTCTTGCTGCCGTCGCCCATCACGTAGGGGAGGTGCCCGAAGCGCGGGACGAAGGTCGTCACTCCGATGTCGATCAGCGCGTGGTACAGCGCGATCTGCCGGGCGGTCGAGGGGAGGATGTCCTCGCCGCGCAGCACGTGGGTGATCTGCATGATCGCGTCGTCGACCGGGTTCACCAGCGTGTAGAGCGGCTGGCCGTTGGGGCGCACCACGACGAAGTCGCTGAAGGAGCCCGCGGGGAACGTGATCGGGCCGCGGACCAGGTCGTCGAAGGACAGGTCGGCGTCCGGCACGCGCAGGCGCAGCGCCGGGGCGCGGCCCTCGGCGCGGAAGGCGGCGCGCTCCTCCTCGGTGAGATCGCGGTCGTGGTTGTCGTACCCGTGCTGCTTCGCGCGGCCGGCCGCCTCGTTGCGCGCGTCGATCTCCTCGGCCGTGGAGTAGCTCTCGTAGAGGTGCCCCGAGGCCGTCAGACGCGCGATCACGTCGAGGTAGACATCGGTGCGCTCGGACTGCCGGTACGGGCCGTGCGGGCCGCCGACTCCGACGCCCTCGTCCCAGTCGAGCTTCAGCCAGCGCAGCGCGTCGAGGATCTGCTCCACGCTCTCCTCGCTGTCGCGGGCGGCGTCCGTGTCCTCGATGCGGAAGACGAACGTGCCGCCGGTGTGGCGCGCGTACGCCCAGTTGAACAGGGCGGTGCGGATGAGGCCGACGTGCGGGGTCCCGGTCGGCGAGGGGCAGAAGCGGACGCGGACGTCGCTCCCGGTCGCGGTCGTGAACGGGTGCGCGTCCGGCGCGCTTTCCAGGGGCGGGGTGAGCTCAGACATACGAGGCCGATCCTACCGGCGGGAGCCGGTGCGGCGCCCGGGATCGCGGGGGCCGTGGCGCCTCCGCCCCGGGCACGGTGCGCGCCTCGCGGCGACTGCTTCTACCGGACAGCACTGCTCCGAGTCAACGGACTCCCCGAGCGAGCAGGAGCAGTGGTGCGCTGACCCCGGGCCTCTCGTCGAGAGGGCCCGAGCGCCGCACCGCAGGCCGCGCCGGGCCTCCGCGCGAGCGTGCCCGGAAGGAGCACTGATGAGCACGATCGATCTCGACCCCCGCACCGACCGCCCGAGCGCCCTCACCGAGGCGGCACGGGAGGAGAAGGACGCCCGCACGCTCTCGCTCTTCCAGGCCGCGGTGAGCGCGGAGGCCGCCGAGGGCGCGCGCATCCGCGAGCGCATCGTGCTCGACCACCTGGGCCTGGCCGAGGCCATGGCCCGCCGGGTCTCCAGGAGCGGAGGCGACTGGGCGGATCTGCGCCAGGTCGCCTACGTGGGCCTCGTGAAGGCCGCCCGCCGCTTCACTCCCGAGCGCGGCGACAGCTTCGCCGCGTTCGCCGTCCCCACGATCACCGGCGAGCTCAAGCGCCACCTCCGCGACCTCGGCTGGATGATCCGGCCGCCGCGCGGCGTGCAGGAGCTGCACCGCCGCTCCGCCGTCGTCGCCGACGAGCTCGCGCAGGAGCTCGGCCGTCACCCCACCGACCAGGAGATCGCCCGCCGCCTCGGAGTGGACGCGACGGAGGTGGCCGACGCGCGCCTCGCGGGGCATCCGCTCTCCCTCGACGAGACCGTGGGCGAGGGCGGCGTCGGCCTGGGCGACACCCTCGGCGGCGAGGACGACCGGCTGCTGGAGATCGACCGGCGGCACGGGCTCGCCGAGGCCCTGGCCGAGCTCGAGGAGGGCCAGCGCGAGCTCCTGCGGATGCGCTTCGTCGAGGAGCGGACCCAGCAGCAGATCGCCGACGCGCTGGGGACGACGCAGATGCAGGTCTCGCGCCTGCAGCGGCGGATCCTCGCGCAGCTCGCCGACCGGCTCGGCGCCCCCTCGCGCAGCCATCAGCCGCGCGCTCCCCGGGCCCGCGTGGCCACGGTCACTCCGGTCCGACCGGCGACGCGGCTGAAGTCCGCCTGAGGTGGGCCTCGGCACGCGACGGGAGCGACGAGAGGGCGGCGAGGACGTCGTCGACCTGGACCGCGAGCAGCGCCGGGTCCGGCTCGGCGGAGAAGACATCGCCGCGGCGGAGGGAGGCGTCGGTCAGCACGACGTGCGGACCCGAGGCCGGAGGGCCCCAGGCCTCGGGCGGTGCCGGACCGAAGATCACGACCGAGGGGACGCCGTACGCGGAGGCGAGGTGCGCGGCTCCGGTGTCGACGGTCACCACGACCTCGGCGGCCGCGACGACCGCGGCGAACCCGCTGAGCGCGAGCTCCCCCGCCAGCACCTCGCCCGTGCCGGCGAGCTCGGCGACGCGGCGGGCGCGGTCGGCCTCGTTCGCGCCCCCGGTGTAGACGACGCGGTGCCCCTCGGCGGTGAGGGCGCGGGCCACCGCGGCGAAGCGCTCCTCCGGCCACTCGCGCGAGCCGTAGAAGGCCCCGATGTGCACGACGGCGGCTCCGGGGGCCGAGGCGGGCTCCTCCGGGACGGCGATCGCGACGTCCTCGGGGTCGGCGTCGAGACCGATCGAGTTCACCAGCCGGGCCCAGCGGGCGCGCTCGAGCTCGCCGTCGATCCAGAGCGGCCGCGGGTCCTCCGGGCCCGCGCCCGGGTCCAGCGCCGGGACGCGGAACTCCAGCGTGCGCTCGGGCGCGATCTCGCGCAGCCGCAGCCGCGACTCCGGGCCGTTGCCGTGGAGGTTCACGCCGAGCTCGACCCGGCCGGCGGCCATCGGCAGCGGGTCGTCGAGTCCGCGGAGGGTGGGCACGAGCGCGTCCAGGCCCTCGACGAGGTCGACGATCGGCTCGAGCCAGGGCGTGGTCGCCATGATCAGCCGGTGGTCCGGGAAGCCGCGGCGCAGGGCCTTGAGCGCCGGGACGGCGACGAGCAGGTCGCCGAGCTTGAGGGCGCGCAGCGCGAGGATCTCCGGAGTCCCGTCCGGGGCGGTGAGAGCGCGCACGGCGCCTCCTTTCTGTCGGAGTCCCCGTACCCCGCTGCGCGCACCTCAGACGCGCCGCCCGCAGATGCGAGCGACGCGCCCGGAGGGACCGACTTCTCCGGAAGGGGGTTTACATCCCCGGTCGAGGGGTACGAGGAGAAGGTGAACGACTCCTCCTCCCGGAGCGCCGACGAGCGCGCGAGGGCCCCGCGCCTGCGGGGGATCCTCTTCGACCGCGACGCGACGCTCGTGGTCGACGTGCCCTACAACGGCGACCCGGCGCAGGTCTCCCCGATGCCCACCGCCCTCGCCGCGGTCGAGCGGGCGCGCGAGGCGGGGCTGGCCGTGGGCGTGGTCACCAACCAGTCCGGGATCGCCCGCGGGATCATCGACCGCGGCCAGGCCGACGCGGTGAACCGGCGCGTGGACGAGCTCTTCGGCGGCTTCGACGTGTGGATGCTCTGCCCCCACGGCCCGGAGGACGACTGCTCCTGCCGGAAGCCCCGGCCCGGCATGGTTCTCGGCGCCGCCGAGCAGCTGGGACTGCCGGCCCGATCCCTCGCCGTGATCGGCGACATCGGGGCCGACGTCGGCGCCGCCGCCGCGGCCGGCGCCCGTGGAGTGCTGGTGCCGACTCCGGTCACCCGCGCCGAGGAGGTGGACGCCGCTCCGCTGCAGGCGGCGACGCTCCTCGAGGCGGTCGAGCTGCTGCTCGCGATGCAGCCCGACGAGGACGCCGAGTGAGGCGCCGCGTGCTCGTCGCCCGCCTGGACAGCGCGGGAGACGTCCTGCTGTGCGGACCCGCCGTCCGCGCGATCGCGGCCGACGCCGAGGTGCTGCTGCTGAGCGGTCCGCAGGGAGCGCCCGCGGCCGCGCTGCTGCCGGGTCCCTCCTCCGTCCGCACCTGGTGGTGCCCGTGGATCGGCGACGCCTCCCGCCCCGTCGACGCCGAGCTCGTCGACGAGCTGCGCGCGATCGTCGAGGAGTTCGCGCCGGACGAGGCCGTGATCCTCACCTCCTTCCACCAGTCGCCGCTTCCGCTGGCCCTGCTGCTCCGCCTCGCCGGTGTCGCCCGCATCACGGGCGCCTCGGTCGACTTCGCGGGCGCCCTGCTCGATGTGCGCCTCGTCCCGGGCGAGACCCTCGAGGAGGACCAGCCGGAGCCGGAGCGCGCGCTCGCGATCGCGGCGGCGGCCGGCTTCGCGCTGCCCGCCGGCGACGACGGACGGCTCCGCGTGCGCCGCGAGGGCGTGCTGCCCGCCGCTCTCGAGGGGATCGGCCCCTACGCGGTCGTGCACCCCGGGGCAGCCGTCCCCGCCCGCGCCTGGCCCGCGGCGAACGCGGCCCGCGCCGTCGAGCTGCTGGCGGACGCGGGCCTCGCCGTCGTCGTCACCGGCGGCCCGGGCGAGCGCTCCCTCACGGCCGAGGT
>NZ_PSUU01000089.1:0-3630 GCF_002932015.1 Rathayibacter sp. AY1H3 | reverse complement strand
AGCGTGGTCGCGCTGAGCACCTCCGCGGCGAGCACGGAGCCGAACGAGCCGTCGGGCGGGACCACGGCGGAGGCGCCCCAGGCGAGTCCGGCGAGACCCCGCCCCGCCCTCGTCCGCGTGGATCGCCGGCGTCCGCGGCTCGGGCTTCACGCTGCTGGTGATGGGGATCATGATCCTCGCGGTGGTCGTGCTCGCCCCGAGCATCAAGAACTTCGTCGAGCAGCGCGCCGAGATCGCCGAGCTGCAGCGCTCGGTCGACGCGGCCAAGACCCAGGCGCAGAACCTCGACGAGCAGCGCACCCGCTGGTCCGACCCGGCGTTCATCCGCGCGCAGGCCCGCGAGCGGCTGTACTTCGTGATGCCCGGCGAGGTGAGCTACCTCGTGCTCGACGACGTGACGCTCGCCCAGCAGGCGCAGCAGCCCGCGAGCGACACGGTGCAGGAGACCCCGAGCGACTGGGCCGGATCCCTGCTGTCCTCGATCGCGGTCTCGGGCCTCGGCGAGCCGACCGCCGACGAGCTGACACCGACTCCGTAGCTCCCGCCCGACCCCGTCGCCCCCGCCCGGCCCCGCGTACACTGGAGCGTCCTCCCGGCCGTCCGTCCTCTGGAGCCCCCGTGACCACGCCCCCCTTCGATCCGCCGTCCGAGCGCGACATCGCGGTCGTCTCCGCCCAGCTGGGCCGTCCCGCCCGGGACGTCGTCGGGATCAGCGCCCGCTGCGTCTGCGGCGACCCGACGGTGGTCTCCACGAGCCCCCGCCTGTCCGACGGCACGCCGTTCCCCACCTTCTACTACCTGACCCACCCCGCCGCGACGGCCGCGATCTCGCAGCTCGAGGCCACCCAGGTCATGGTCGAGTACAACGCGATGCTCGCCGAGGACGAGGAGCTGCGCGAGGCGTACGCCGCTGCGCACCGGGCGTTCCTGGCCGACCGCGAGAGCGTCGGCTCCGTCCCGGAGATCGCGGGCATCTCCTCCGGGGGCATGCCCTCGCGGGTGAAGTGCCTCCACGCCCTCGCCGCGCACGCCCTCGCGGCGGGCCCCGGCGTCAATCCGATCGGCGATCTGGCCCTGGCCCGCGCCGACTGGTCTCCCGAGCGCTGCGCCTGCAGGCCGCTCGACGCGTAGCCGCTCCTACCGGAGCCACGGAGGCGCCACCACCGGCGCGCTCTTCGCTAAGCTGATTCCCAGTCGGGGTCAGTGCTGCCCACCGCATCGAGAGCGGGCACTTCGCATTGCGTGAGGGTGTTCGCATTGTCCATCCCTCTTGGAGAGTCAACCGTGCCCAGAATCCTGATCGTCGGAGGCGGCTACGCCGGCTTCTACACCGCGTGGAAGCTCGAGAAGCAGCTCCGCCCGCACGAGGCAGAGGTCACGATCGTCGACCCGCTGCCCTACATGGCGTACCTGCCCTTCCTCCCCGAGGTCGCCGCGGGGTCGATCGAGCCGCGCCACGCGATCGTCTCGCTCCGCCGCCACCTCAAGAAGACCGCGATCCTCGCCGCCAAGGTGACGAAGATCGACCACGCGAACCGCACCGCGACGATCACCCCGACCGTGGGCGAGCCCTACGAGTTCGAGTACGACCAGATCGTCGTCACCGCCGGCTCCGTCTCGCGCACCTTCCCGATCCCGGGCGTCGCCGACAACGCGATCGGCCTGAAGACGATCGAGGAGGCGACCGCGATCCGCGACCGCATGCTCACGAACTTCGACAAGGCCGCGTCGCTCCCCGCCGGCCCCGAGCGCTCGCGCCTGCTGACCGTCACGGTCGTCGGCGGCGGGTTCGCGGGCATCGAGGTCTTCGCCGAGCTGCGCTCCTTCGCGAGCGCGCTGCTCAAGCGCTACCCCGAGATCGACTTCGAGGAGACGCAGTTCCACCTCATCGAGGCGATGGGCCGGATCATGCCCGAGGTCGCCCTCGAGACGAGCCACTGGGTGCTGAAGAACCTCGACCAGCGCGGCGCCACCGTGCACCTCGACACGCAGCTCAAGTCGGCCGAGAACGGCGTCATCCAGCTGTCGACGGGCGAGAGCTTCGAGTCGGACCTCATCATCTGGACAGCGGGCGTCATGGCGAACCCGTCGATCAAGAACTCCGACCTGCCCATCGAGGAGCGCGGCCGCCTGCGCGTGCGCGCCGACCTCCGCGTCGGCCACGACGACGTGCTCGTCGAGGGCGCCTGGGGCGCCGGCGACGCGACGGCCGTCCCCGACCTCACCGGCGGCGGCGTCGGCGGCTTCTGCGTGCCGAACGCCCAGCACGCCGTCCGCCAGGGCAAGCTCATGGCCAAGAACATCACCGCGGTGCTCCGCGGCGAGGAGCCGGTCGACTACGTGCACAAGAACCTCGGCGCGGTCGCGGGCCTGGGCATCGGCATCGGCGTGTTCCAGTCCGGCAAGATCGCCGTGAAGGGCTTCCCCGCCTGGGTGATGCACCGCGGCTACCACGGTCTCGCCATGCCCTCGTGGGAGCGCAAGTTCCGCGTGGTCTGGGGCTGGTGGAACAACCTCTGGCTCGGCCGCGACATCGCCTCGATCGAGGCCCGCGAGTACCCCCGCGGGTCCTTCGAGACCTACGCGTCGCGTCCGCGTCCGGCGGCCCCGGCCGCCGAGGCTCCGGCCGCGCAGGCCCCGGCGCAGATCCCCGGCCAGGCCGGTGCTCCGGTCCCGGTCGGCGGCGAGCCCGCCAAGTCCTGACACCGCCGCCGGGAGGATCGCTCCTCCCGGTGGTCGCCCCCATAGCCCAATCGGCAGAGGCAGACGACTTAAAATCGTCTCAGTCTGGGTTCGAGTCCCAGTGGGGGCACTCCGTCCGACGCGCCGCTCTCTAGGCGGCGCGGGCGTGCGCGCTGCGTCGAGCGGGCTCGAGCAGCCCGGCCTCGAGGGCCTGGGTGATCTCGCCCGGGGTGCAGTCGGCGCAGAGCACGACGAGCTCCTCCTCGGTGTCGCGGCCGCCGGAGCGGTCGAGGACGACGGCGTCGGTTCCGCAGAGTGCGCATTCGATCATGCGGGTACCGTACGTCCGACCTCCGACATGCGCGCGGCAGCGCCCCGGCGCGTCTCGCCCGGATCCGACAGGGCGCCGGGTGCGCCTCCGGACCGGTCGTCCGTGCGGCCGGAGGAGCCCGGTGTTCGGGAATCGGACGAGGATCCCGCGCGCCCGCGCCGCCTCGCCTAGAGTCGTCACCGGGCGGTTCCGCGCCCGGGCGCCCGCGTCCGGATGCGAGCCGCCCGGTCCACGGCGGGCGCCGGAACGGTCCCGCTTCTCGTGCCCGCGGGCACCGTCATGCACCGCCCGGCGACGGGCGGCCGGGAGGCCCCCATGGGGAAGCTGCTCTACGGAGCCTCGGGAGTCGAGATCGAGTTCGACGACCGCACGCTCACGCACGTCCAGATCGTCATCGCCAACAAGCTGCGCCGCCGCGAGAGCTTCTTCTTCTCCTGGCGGGACGACCCCGCGGTCGGCGACGGCCGCTCGAGCATCTGGCTCGACCCCTCCGTGCCCCTCTACTTCAAGTACTTCGGCGGACGGGGTGGGGGCGGCGTCCGGCTCCTGCACGAGCTGCAGCCCGCCGGACGAGTTCGCCGAGACGGTCAGCAGGTCGATCCAGGTGCGGTTGATCG
>NZ_PSUU01000088.1:0-3706 GCF_002932015.1 Rathayibacter sp. AY1H3 | reverse complement strand
TGGTGGCGGGGTCCGTGGTGGTGCCGGTCATGCGCGTGCCGCCCCGTAGACCTCGTAGGCCCCCGCGACTCCGCCGCCCACCGGCACGGAGGCGCCCGCGCGGCGCAGCACCGCCTCCAGCGCCGCCAGGGTGGTCAGCACCGCGTCCGTCCGGGCGTTGTAGCCCATCGTGCCGATGCGCCAGACCTTCCCGTGCAGCGGCCCGAAGGACGTGCCGATCTCGATGCCGAAGTCGGCGAGCATCTCCCCGCGCACCGCGTCACCGTTCACGCCCTGCGGGATGCGCACCGCGACGACGTTCGTCATCTTGTGCCCGACGTCGCCGAACACCTCGAGATCGAGGCCGCGGACTCCGGCGAGCATCGCCGACCCGTGCAGCGCGTGGCGGGCGACCGTCTCGTCCAGGCCCTCCTCGACGACGATGCGGGCGCACTCGCGCGCGCCGTAGAGCATCGTGGTCGCCTCGGTGTGGTGGTTGAGGCGGCGCGGCCCCCAGTAGTCGAAGATCATGCCGAGATCGAAGTAGTTGGAGCGGACGCGGCGGGCGCTGACAGTGTCGCCCTCGTCGCGGATCCCCGCCTCGATGCTCCTGCGCGACTCGATCACCGCGACGGCCTTCTCCGAGAAGGTGACGGGAGCCGATCCGGACGGGCCGCCCAGGCACTTCTGGAGCCCCGCGGTGACCGCGTCGAGCCCGAGCTCGTCGGTCGCGAAGGCGTTGCCCGCGACGGAGGCGGTGACGTCGGTGTAGAAGAGGGCGCCGTGCTTCTCGCAGAGGGCGCCGAGCTCCTCCAGCGGCTGCGCCATGGTGGTCGACGTGTCGCCGTGGACCACGGCCAGCATCTTCGGCTTCACCCGGGCCAGGGCCTCGGCGATCGCCGAGACGGGGAAGACCTGCCCCCACTCGGCCTCGATCACGTGCACCTCCGCGCCGCAGCGCTCCGCGATCTCCCGGAGGAGGTGCCCGAACCGCCCGAACACCGGCACGAGCACGCGGTCGCCCGGCTCCAGCATCGAGACCAGCGCCGCCTCGATGCCCGCACGGCTCGTGCCGTCGACGAGCATCGTCTTCTCGTTGCGGGTGCGGAACACCTGCCGGTACAGCTCCTGCGTCTCCGTCATCGTCGCCGTCATGAACGGGTCGTACTGCCCGACCAGCTGCGCCGACATCGCACGCAGGACGCGCGGATCCGCGTTGATCGGGCCCGGCCCCATCAGCAGGCGAGGCGGCGGATCGACGGGGAGGAACGGTGCGGGCGCGGTCATGGGCCACCTCTTCACGAGCGGGAGAGAAACAGTCGTTTCACCCGCAGAGCCTATGCGACGGACGTTTCGCCGGTGTTTCGCGGTGTGGCGGGTCGAGATTCTCGACAGAAGCTCCTCCACAGGCGTCCTCCGGAAGCGGGTTCTCCCGATCGGACGCACCTGCGGCCCGCGTGTCGGTGGTCGCTGGTTCAATACGGGTATGACGGATGGGATGCGGCAGGGACTCGAGGAGGTCCGCGCCCTCGGCGACCGCGCGGCGCTGCTCGCCCGCTCGGCGGCTCCGCTCCACCTCGCCTCCGCCGAGGCGCTGCACGAGGCGTACACGGCTGCTCTGCGTCGCCCGGAGGCGTTCGCGCGCGGCGGGTCTCCCGCCGAGTCGCGCGACCTCGTGGAGCGCTCCGTCCGGGCCGAGCTCGCCGTCGCACTCGCCGTGTCCGAGCGTGTGGCCGCGCGCGAGCTCGAGCACGCCCGCCTGCTGGTCGACCACCTGCCCTGCACGCGCGCCGCGCTGGCCGAGGCGCGCGTGCGCTGGGAGGCGGGGCAGATCATCTGCGGAGTCGCGGCCACCCTGCCGCCGGCCTCCCTCCCGGAGTTCGACGAGCGCGCCGCGGGACTGGCCGCCTCGATGACGCCGACCCAGCTGCGGCGACGCCTGACCCGGCTGCGGGACGAGCTCCACGAGAGTCCTCTGGCCGACCGACACGCTCGCGCTCGGGAGGACCGGTCGGTCCGGGTCTCGCCCGAGCAGGACGGCATGGCCACGCTCTGCGCGACCCTCCCCGCTCCGGCCGCTTTCGGTGCGCTCGCGCGGCTCGACCGGATCGCCCGCGCCCTCCGCGACGGGAGCGGTGCAGCGGAGGAGCGCACGCTCGCGCAGCTGCGGGCCGACGCCCTGGTCGACCTGCTCTGCGACGGCGACGTGTCCGGCACGGCGCCGGGCGACGAGCGTCCGCGCACGTCCGCTCGCGGCATCCGGGCCGAGGTACGTCTGACCCTCGCCGCGAGCACCGCGGCCGGGCAGGACGAGACCCCCGCGGAACTGGACGGCTACGGCCTCATCCCGGCCGGCGTCGCGCGCGAGCTCCTCGGAGCCGACTCGGCCGTCACCCCGGTGCTCACCCATCCGAGCACGGGCGCCGTGGTCTCCGTCGGACGCACGCACCGCCTCCCTCCCCCGCGGATGCGCCTCGCCCTCCAGCTGCGCGACCGGACATGCCGCTTCCCCGGCTGCACCCGGCCCGCGGCGACCGCCGAGGCCGACCACACGCTCGAGTGGCGTCACGGAGGCGCCACCGCCCTCGACAACCTGGCGTCGCTCTGCGTCGCCCACCACCACGTCCGCCACGGCGACCGCTGGACCTACACGCTCCACCCCGACGGATCGGCCGACTGGACCACCCCCACGGGCCGCCGCGTGGTCACCCGTCCACCCGATCCGCCCGCGCCGCCAGCCCCGCCGCAGCGCAGGCCGAGCTTCAGCGATGCGCCGCCCCCGTTCTGACGGCGGAAGGAGCCGCGCTCCTGCGGGCGTGCTCCAGCAGGCGTGCTCGTGCACGGCCGCTGGCGCCGCGCGGGTCTGAGCCGGCGGCCTGTCTCAGCCGATGGCCGAGCCTGGAGGCCGGTCGTCCGACGCGCCCGCCGACGAACCGGTCCACCGAGCCCGCACTCGCTGCACCCGGGCCCGTTCCACCCTCCGGGCTCGGCGCCCGTGCTCACCGCTGAGATCGCACTCGAGGACAGCGGTCAGCGCAGCGACTCGGCCACAACGGCGCAGCTTCCGCCTCGGATCCACGACGAGGGACGGAGGGACGGAGCGACGGAGGGACGGAGCGACGGAGGGACGGAGCGAGAGAGAAAGGGAGAGGGAGAGGGAGAGGGAGAGGCGGCGAGCGGGAGAGCGGGTCACGGCTTCCGCCTCGATTCACGACGAGGGAGAGAACGAGCTCCGGGCGTGGCCCCTCTCAGAGCGTGCCGGCCAGCTCCAGCAGTGCGAGATCCGACCCCCGCGGTCCCACCAGGCAGAGCCCCACCGGAGCGCCGCCGACACTCAATCGCGGCACCGACAGCGCCGGATACCCGCCGATCCCGGCGACGCAGGTCAGGCCGAGCGTCGCCGTCCGCGCCGCGTCGATCGCCTCGGCCGACGCATCGAGGGCCGGCGCCACCGACGACGTCGACGGCAGGAGGAGCACCCGCCCCTCGAGCGCACGGTCGAGCGCCTCCCGGAACCCCGCGACTCGCGCCCGCGCGTCCGCCTCCGTCTGCTCGTCGACGAGCGAGGCCGCGTCGAAGCGCGCCTGGACGTCCGCCGCCAGCACTCCCGGATGCGCCGCGACCCACGAGCCGCTCGACCGCCACGCCTCCGCCGCCTGCACGAGCCGGAACGCCTCGAGCATCTCCGCCACGGGCGGCAGCTCGACCTCGTCGGCGCTCATCCTCC
>NZ_PSUU01000087.1:0-3770 GCF_002932015.1 Rathayibacter sp. AY1H3 | reverse complement strand
CCGCGCGCTCCGCTCCGCCGGATGGGAGGTGGTGCGCATCCGCACGGGGAAGCTGCTGCCGCTCGGCCCACACGACCTGGTCGCCACGGGAGTCACGGCCGCGCTGGCGGACCGTCTGGTCGACCGGCTCCGCGATATCCGCGGTCCGCTGCTCGTCGACGCCTGGGGGCGCTGAGCGCGTCGCGCGGCGGCTGCGGGACGGTCCTCCGGGACCCGCCCCCGTCGCTCCCTCCCCGTCGCTCCGTGCAGGTGTCCGGCTCGGCGGAACGGGACCCGCGGACGCAGTGCCGGCGAGCGGGAACCGTCGCGTGGGAACCGGCGAGTCGGAGCGGTCGAGTCGTCGCCGCCGGCTCGCAGCCGACGCGTCAGAGCCGCAGGGCCAGCGCCTCGCTGCGCCAGCGGCGGTGCAGGGCCCAGGGGTCGGGCTCCCCGGCGCGCACGGTCTCGATGTGGGCGTCGAGCGCGGGGCTGCGCGCGAACCACTCGGTGCGCTCCAGGCGCTCGTCGGCGAACTGGGCGTGCCGGTGCTGCTCGAGTGCTCGCCCGCCGCGCTCGAACGCGAGGAGCTCCTCGTGCCGGAGCCGGTGGAGGCGCTGCCGGGGATTGCCGCTGGTGCCGATCTTGATCCGCTCGCCGAAGCGGATGTAGTAGACGACGTCGACCCGGGGCGGCGGGAGCTCGCCGTCGGGAGCATCGCCGAGCCGCCACTCGCAGGCGGCGCAGAGCCAGGCGGAGGGGAGTCGGACGCCCAGGCGGGACCCGCACGCCGCGCACGGCGAGGGCAGGACGTCGATCACGCCGTCCTCGCGGGCGACCCAGTCGTGCGCGAGCCCGAGGTGCGCCGCGCAGAGCGCGAGGGGGGCGCCCGTCTCGGCCGAGGAGGCGCACCCTCCGATCGCGCACGCTGACATGCCGCCGACGCTAGGTGCGACCCCCGACATCGCGCCGCCGTCGACCGCGCCGCCGCGAGCACGCAGGAGTCGGAGTGCTCGCTCTCGAGGACGGCGGCACCCGCGCGCTCGCTGCCCGGCGGATCAGCTCAGGCGGTCGACCAGCGACGAGGCGAGGCCCGTGTAGCCGCCCGGCGTCAGCGCCAGCAGGCGCTCCTTCGCCGCGTCGCCGATGTCGAGACCCTGCACGAAGACGGCGAGGTCGTCGGCACCGAGGCGCTTGCCGCGGGTCAGGTCCTTCAGCAGCGCGTACGGGTCGGTGATCGAGGAGCGGCCGGCCGCCACCTCTGCGCGGATCACCGTCTGGATCGCCTCGGCCAGCACCTCCCAGTTGCCGTCGAGGTCGGCGGCGAGGGCGGTCGGGTCGAGGTCGATCTCGAGCAGGCCGCGGGCGATGTTGTCGAGGGCGAGGAGGGAGTGGCCGAACGCGACGCCGATGTTGCGCTGCGTGGTCGAGTCGGTGAGGTCGCGCTGGAGGCGCGAGGTGACCAGGGTCTGCGCGAGCGAGTCGAGCAGGGCGCTGGAGAGCTCGAGGTTCGCCTCGGCGTTCTCGAAGCGGATCGGGTTGATCTTGTGCGGCATCGTGGACGAGCCGGTCGCCCCGGCCTGGGGGATCTGCCGGAAGTAGCCGAGCGAGATGTAGGTCCAGACATCGGTGCAGATGTTGTGCAGGATGCGGTTCGCGTGCGCGGCCCTGCCGTAGAGCTCGGCCTGCCAGTCGTGCGACTCGATCTGGGTGGTCAGCGGGTTGAAGACGAGGCCGAGGGAGGTGACGAACTCCTCCGCGAGGGCGGGCCAGTCGGTGCCGGGGTCGGCGGCGAGGTGCGCGGCGAACGTGCCCGTCGCTCCGCTGAACTTGCCCAGGTACTCCGTCGCCTCGATCTGCGCGACGACCCGCTCGAGCCGGTACGCGTAGACGGCGAACTCCTTGCCCATCGTGGTCGGGGTCGCGGGCTGGCCGTGGGTGCGGCTGAGCATCGACTCGTCGCGGTAGCGGACGGCCAGCTCCCGGAGCGACGCGACGACCGAGCGCAGCTTCGGCAGCCAGATCTCGCCGACGGCCTGGCGGACCACGATCGCGTAGGAGAGGTTGTTGATGTCCTCGCTGGTGGCGGCGAAGTGGGTGAGCTCGGCGATGCGCTGCAGGCCCAGCTCCTCGAGCCACTGGCGGACGAGGTACTCCACGGCCTTCACGTCGTGGCGGGTGCGGGCCTCGAGGGTCGCCAGCTCGTCGATCTCGGGCTGGCCGAAGTCGCGGGCGCGGCGGCGCAGCTCCTCGGCGGTCGCCGCGTCGACGGGCTCGGAGCCGAAGAGGCGGCGGTCGGTCAGCGCCAGCAGCCACTCGACCTCGACGTGCACCCGCGCGCGGTTCAGCCCCGCCTCCGAGAGGTACTCGCCGAGCGACGAGACGGCACCGCTGTAGCGGCCGTCGAGAGGGCTCAGCGGCTGGGTGGGGAGCGAGGTCATGCGGTGGTGCCTTCCGGTTCTCAGGTGTCCTGCGCGAGGGCGGCGCGCGCGTCGGTGGAGTCGGGGCGGACCGAGCGGTTGCCGCGCAGTCCTGGTTCGATCTGGGCGAAGAGGGCCCGGCAGGCGCGCTCGATGAGCGCGAGCACCGAGTCGAACGCCGCCGCATCGGAATAGTAGGGGTCGGGGACGTCGCCCTGCGGGGAGAGGCCGGGCTCGAAGTCGAGCAGGCGGCGGATCTTCTGCCGGTCGACCTCGGTGCGCGCCCAGGAGCGCAGCGCGCGCTCGTGCCCGTGGTCGAGCGCGACGACCAGGTCGAACTCGGCGAAGCGGGACGGGTCGAAGAGCTGGGCGCGGTGGCGGCCCCCGTCGAAGCCGTGTCGCTCCAGCGCCGCGAGGGCGCGGCTGTCGGCGTGCTCGCCGAGGTGCCACTCGCCGGTGCCGGCCGAGCTGATCTCGATCGCGGAGCCGAGCCCCGCCTGCTCCGCCAGGGAGCGCAGCACCACCTCGGCCATCGGCGACCGGCAGATGTTGCCGGTGCAGACGAAGCACACGGCGAAGGCCGAGGGCGCAGGGGAGTCGGGGGTCACCCGCCCATCATGGCGCACCGCGGCTCCTCCACAGCAGGCCGATCGCGGCCGCCGTCCACCGATGGCGCGCGCGGCCTCCCGGGCGGCGGCGGCGCGGCCGATGCTGGCTGCCGAGCCCGCGGTGTCAGTCCTGACGGCGGCGGAGGAAGGGGCGCAGGAGGAGGCCGATGAACCAGTTCACCAGGGCGAGCACGAGGGCGCCGAGCACGCCCCACCAGAAGCCGTCCACGACGAGGCCGAAGCCGAAGAGGCCGCTGATCCAGGCGGTCAGGAGCAGCAGGAGGCCGTTGACGAGGAACGAGACCAGGCCGAGCGTCAGCACGTACAGGGGGAACGCGACCACCCGCACCACTCCGCCGACGACGGCGTTGACGACGCCGAAGATCACCGCCACCAGCAGGTACGTGAGGACCGCCGCTGCGGGGCCCTCCTCGTACGGGTCCACGCGCACGCCCGCCACGACCAGGGTCGTGAGCCAGATCGCGACGGCGTTGGTCAGGAGGCCGAGGAGGAGTCTGCTCATGCCTCCACTATCCCCGCAGGCGGGGCGGGCCGCGAGCCGGGGCTCAGGTGAGGGGCCCGCCGATGGTCGGCTCGGGCGCAGGAGTGCAGAGGCGGGGGTCGTCGGCGCAGGTCCGCGGAGGGAGCACCGCGGTGGGCTCGGGCTGCGGCAGGGGCTCCGCCGTCGGCTGCGGGGCCTCGGTCGGCTCGGGGGCGGGCGCGGGTGCCGGCTCCGGAGCCGGGGGATCGGGCGTCGGCTCCTGGG
>NZ_PSUU01000086.1:0-3812 GCF_002932015.1 Rathayibacter sp. AY1H3 | reverse complement strand
TCCTGCGCACCGGCCGGCTCCCACTGTCCAGGAGTCGTCGCAGTCGAGTTCGGTCGCTCCCACTGTCCAGAAGGTGTCGCACTCGACATCGATCGCTCCGACTGTCCAGGAGTTGTCGCACTCGACGCCGACTGCGACAACTCCTGGACAGTCGTGGTGGGAGGCGCGCCTCCCCAGGTGCGGGATCAGGGGTTCGTCCACAGAATGCGGATCGCGGGAGACGGACGAGGATCACGGACCGCCAGAATCGCGGCATGTCCAGCACCGACCTCGGAGCCTTCACCCGGCGAGCGGCACTCCGCGCCGGGATGACGGACGCCCGGCTGCGCACTCCCGCCCTGGCCAGCCCCTTCCACGGAGTGCGCACCCGGGTGGCGCCCGTCACGCACCTGGAACGAGCCGCCGCCTACCTGCCGCGGCTGCGGCCCTGGCAGCTCTTCTCCCACCTGACCGCGGCCGAAGCCTGGGGAGTGCCGCTCCCGGCGCGACCCGGCGAGGACGATCCGATCCACGTGGCGGCGACGACGCCGCACCGGCCCCCCAGGACCCGGGGTGTGATCGGCCACACCCTCACGGAGACGGACAGGGTCGAGCGGCACGGCCTGCCGGTGACGGGAGCGGTGTCGACGTGGATCGCGCTCGCGCCACTGCTGTCCGCCCGCGATCTCCTCGCGGCGACGGACCACCTCCTGTTCGAGCCGCGCTACCCGCGCCGGGACGATCCGCGTCCCCATGTCCGGCTTCACGAGCTGCAGGACCGCCTGGCCTCCCATCGGGGCCGGGGCCGACGCGGCCTGGCTGAGGCTCTGCGGCTGGCATCGACCGGAGCCGCCTCGCGGAGGGAGACCTGGCTCCGCGCTCTCGTC
The DNA here is from genome assembly GCF_002932015.1 of Rathayibacter sp. AY1H3. Taxonomy (NCBI): domain Bacteria; kingdom Bacillati; phylum Actinomycetota; class Actinomycetes; order Micrococcales; family Microbacteriaceae; genus Rathayibacter; species Rathayibacter sp. AY1H3. The sequence goes on along the minus strand of NZ_PSUU01000086.1, from coordinate 2,946 downwards.
GAGGAGGCGGGACTGCCCGCGCCCGACGTGAACGCCGAGATCAGGATCGGCGGCCGACTGCTCGCGGTCGGCGATCTGGTCTTCGAACGTTGGAAGGTGGTGGCGGAGTACGACGGCGGCCAGCACCGGACGGACGACGCGCAGTTCTCACGCGATCGTGAACGGCTCCTGGCCCTGCACCTCGCGGGCTGGATCGTCGTGGTCGTCCGCGCGGAGGGTCTGACCCGGGGCAGGGCGCGCACGATCGCCGAGCTCCGTGCCGCTCTCGTGGCCCACGGCTGGCGACCGTGACGCACCCCGTCGACGGATCGACCCGCTCGTCCATCCCCGCCCCGCCGCCCGCGTCCGCCCCACCGTCCGGATCCGCCCGCCGGTCCGCATCCGATGGAGCACACGGAGCCCTCCGACTACGCAGGAGTCGTCGCACTCGGCGTCGACTGCGACGACTCCTGGACAGTCGCGGGCCGGCGTCAGCTGCTGGCGCGGACGACCAGCGACGTCGGCATCAGCGTGCGGTGCTCCACGGGGAGCCCCTCGATGCGGGCGGTCAGCAGCTCCACCATGCGGGCGCCGAGCTCGTCGGGGAGCTGGCGCACCGTGGTCAGCGCGGGGACGGCGTTCCGCGCGAAGAGATCGTCGTCGAAGCCCACGACGGACACGTCCTCGGGGATCCGGCGGCCGGCCTCGCGGAGGGCGGCGTAGGCGCCGACCGCCATCTGGTCGTTCGCGGCGAAGACGCCGTCCAGGTCGGGGTCGCGGGCGAGGAGGCGGCGCATCGCCTCGGTGCCGCTGGCCGGCGAGAAGTCTCCCCACTCGACGAGGTCGTCGGCGAGGCCGGCGTCGGTGAGTGCGCCGCGCCAGCCGATCAGGCGGTCGACGCCCGGCGGCATGTCGGCGGGGCCCGCGATGGTGGCGATCCGGCGCCGGCCGCGCTCGATCAGGTGCGCGGTGGCGACGGCCGCCCCCTCCGTGTTGTCCACGTCGACGAAGTAGGAGCCGCGCTCGTCGGGCGAGAGCGGTCGGCCGCCGAAGACGATCGGCAGCGTGCCCGAGAGCGCCGCGTAGGAGTGGTCGCCCGAGTGGTGCGAGACCACGAGCGCGCCGTCGACGTTGCCGCCGAGCAGGTAACGCCGCGTCTTCTCGCCGTCCGTCTCGGACGCGATCAGCATCGAGAGCGTGTAGTCCGTGTCGGCCAGGCGCATCGCGGCGCCCTGCACGATCGAGGCGAAGAACGGGTCCGCGAAGACGCGCGCGGTCGACTCCGGCACGATCAGCGCGATCGACTGCGTGCGCCGCGAGGCGAGCATCCGCGCCGCGTGATTGGGCACGTAGTCGAGCTCGCCGATCGCCTTCTCGACGGCGGCCACGATCTCGGCCGCCACCTGCGGGGCGCCGTTGACCACCCGCGAGACCGTCGCGCGCGAGACTCCGGCCCGCGCCGCGACCATCTCGAGGGTGGGGGAGCGGCCCCCGCCGCGGACGCCCGTCGGCTCGCTCACGGGTCAGTCCAGGATCGCCGCGGCGCTGCCGCCGAGCAGTCGGGAGTAGACCAGGCCCGAGTCCTTCACGATCCGCTCCTGCGTGCCGTAGTCGACGCGCACGACGCCGAAGCGCTTCTCGTAGCCCCAGGCCCACTCGTAGTTGTCGAGGAGGGACCACACGAAGTAGCCGCGGACGTCGGCGCCCTGGTCGATCGCGTCGGCGACCTTCTCGACGTGGTCGAGCACGTACTGCGTGCGGTCCGCGTCGTGCACGCGGCCGTCCTCGACGACGTCGTCGTAGGCGGCGCCGTTCTCGGTCACGTAGAGCGGAGGGAGGTTCTCGTATTCCAGGCCCAGGCGGGTCAGCAGGTAGCGCAGCCCGTCGGGGTTCACCTCCCAGTCCATCGCGGTGCGCGGCAGCCCGCGCGACGGGAAGGTGATGAACTCGGAGCCGACCCAGGGGGAGCCGACCTCGCGGTCGGTCGCCTGGGCGAAGTCGTCGGCTCCGGCCGGCAGCGGATGCGCAGAGACGTTGTCGTCGTGGTAGTGGTTCACGCCGAGGAAGTCGAGCGGGAGCGAGATGAGATCGAGGTCGCCGTCGACGATCAGCTCGTCGAGCCCGAGCCCGGCGACGTCCTCGAGCAGGTCCTCGGGGTACTCGCCGCGCAGCAGCGGGTCGAGGAAGATCCGGTTCTGGAGGGCGTCGAAGCGGCGTGCGGCGTCGAGGTCGGCCTCGTCCTCGGGGTCGTCGGGGACGGCGTTCGAGAGGTTGAGCGTGATGCCCAGGTTCTGCGCTCCGAGCTGCCGGAGCGTCGAGACGGCCAGCCCGTGGGCGAGGTGCGTGTGGTGCACGGCGGCGAGGGCCTTCTGCTGCGAGATCACGCCGGGGGCGTGCACGCCCGCCCCGTAGGAGAGCAGGGTCGAGCAGAACGGCTCGTTGAACGTCGTCCAGTGCTGCACCCGGTCGCCGAGGCTCTCGTAGACGGCCTCGGCGTAGTCCCGGAAGCGCTCGGCGGTGTCGCGGTTCGCCCAGCCGCCGGTCTCCTCGACGGCCTGCGGGAGGTCCCAGTGGTAGAGGGTGAGCCACGGCAGCACGCCGGCGCCGAGCAGCTCGTCGACCAGGCGGGAGTAGAAGTCGAGGCCCTCGGGGTTCACCGCGCGGTCGCCCGGCTTGACGCGCGCCCAGCTGACCGAGAAGCGGTAGGAGCCGAGCCCCAGCTCCTTCATCAGCCGCACGTCCGCGGGCATCCGGTGGTAGTGGTCCACCGCGACCTCGGGGGTGTCGCCCTTCGCGACCGCTCCGGGGACGCGGGAGAACGCGTCCCAGATGCTGTCCTCCTTGCCGCCCTCGTGGCCGGCGCCCTCGATCTGGGCGGCGGCGGTCGCGGATCCCCAGAGGAAGCCGGCGGGCCAGTCGCGGACGGCGAGCCGGTCGACGCGGGCGATCTGCTCCGAGAGGCTCGGG
>NZ_PSUU01000085.1:0-4062 GCF_002932015.1 Rathayibacter sp. AY1H3 | reverse complement strand
GCGCGGCGGCCGCTCTCGCTCGCCTCGTCGATGCCCTTCCGGGCGCCGTCGGGCACCACGGTGTCGCGGTCGATGCGGGCGCCGGTCGCGATCACGGCCGAGCGTCCGATGCGGGAGTAGCTCCCGATCCGCGCCCCCGGTCCGATGATCGCCTCGGGCCCGACGTGCACGTTCGCGCCGATGAAGGCGCTGTGCCCGATCATGGCGTCGCGGTCGACCCAGCTGCCCGCGCCGATCCAGGCGCGCTCGCCCACGGTCGCGCCGGGCTCCACGTAGGCGCCGGTCTCCACGTACGCGGTCGCCGAGACGCGCGATCCGGGAGCGACCATGCCGCGTCCGTTCGCGTGGCGGCGGTAGACGATCTCGTCGTCACTGCCGCGCGCCCCTCGACCCTTGTTCATCCCTGTTCCTGCCATCTGCCTCTGGCTCCTCCGAGCTGTCCGGTGGGCGGGGCGCCGAGCCCCGTCCCGTCATCGGTAGACAACAGCGGCGAGCGCCCGCGCATTCCCCGTTCGGGGGGCGCTGGCGCGGGGTGGAGGCGGGTCGGCGGGCGGAGCGGAGAGCGGGCGGCGGAGCGGACCCGCGCGGGCGTCCCCGGAGCGTCACTCCACTGCGTCGGCGACCGCGGTCACGACCGCGCGGAACCGGTCCGGCGCCTCGCGGATCCGCCGCCGGAGGAGGACCCCGGCGAGCGCCGACGAGGCGGGTGCGGCGACCAGCTCGCACTCGACCCGGGCCCCCTCCTCGTCCGCCAGGACCCGCCACTGCTCGACGCCGAGCACGGGGAGTCGGCGCTCGAGCCCGCTCCCCCGCCGCTCGTACGCGCCGTCGGCGGCGAGGACGTCCGCGAGGGCGGCGAGCACCGGGGCGGGGTCGGCGTGGAGGACGGAGGCGAGGGCGAGGATGCTGCGCACGGCGGCAGTCTCGCACGCCCCCGCGTCAGGAGCGGGCGTCGAGGACGCGCCGGAGCCAGTCGAACGACGCCTTGGGCACGCGGTCCCGGCTGCGCGTGTCGACGGCCACGAGCCCGTGCGGGCGGCTGTAGCCGTGCTGCCACTCGAACGCGTCGACCAGGGTCCAGAGCTGCACGGCCTCCACCGGCAGTCCGTCGTGGACGGCCTCGGCGAGAGCGGCCAGGTGCGCCCCGAGCCAGCGGATCCGCTCCGTGTCGACGATCGCACCCTCGCGATCGGGCTCGTCGGAGTAGCTCGCGCCGAGCGCGGTCACCACCAGCGGCGGCAGGGCGTCGCCGTAGCGCTCCACGAGGGACCGCAGCACCGAGACCACCGCCCAGGGTGCGACCGGCGAGCCGTCGCCCGTGCGGTCCAGCTCCGGCCAGGGCGCCGTGTGGAACGGGAGCGCGGGAGGAGCGCCCACCCCGGTCGGCAGCGCCGGGTCGCGGCCCGCCACGATCCGCAGCGGCGGCAGCGGCGCGACCGCGTAGAAGTCGAGCGGAGCCGAGATGCGGGCGAGGTCGACCGGATCCGCCTGCGCGAGGGCGCCGAGGAACGGCGGCAGCTCCTCCGGTCCGACCGGGTAGGACCCGGTCAGCACGGCGTCGGCCACCAGGCGGTTCCGCAGGACGTCCGCCAGGGAGGCGAAGGCGCGGTCCCGGTCGTCGTCGGAGGCGGGCTCGACGGGCGCGAGCGCGTCGACGAGGCCGATCCTCCCGGTCACCTCCGCCGCCCGCAGCGCCTCCAGCGCCACGCCGTGCCCGAGGAGCTGGTGGTGCAGCGCCGGCAGGGCGCTGAACAGCCGGCCGGCGCCCGGCGCCTGCCGCGCGAGCGCGTAGCCCTCGAGCATCACCGTCGACGGCTGGTCGAGGGTGATCCAGTCGGCGACCCGGTCGCCGAACCGCCCGCCGAGCTCGAAGGCGAGATCGCCGAAGCGGAACGCGGTGTCGCGGTTCATCCAGCCGCCGCTGAGCGCCGACGGGGTGTCGCGGTGGTGCAGGGTCAGCGCGACCCGGATCCCCGTCTCGGCGAGCCCGTCGAGCAGGCGGTCGTAGAAGCCGAGCCCTCCGCGGTCGATCGGCCCGCGGCCGTCGGGCTGCAGCCGGGGCCACGAGACCGAGAGCCGGAGCTCGTCGACGCCGAGATCGACCAGCAGCGCGAGGTCCTCGCGCCAGCGCAGGAGGAAGTCCGTCGCGATCTCGGGAGTGGCCTCCTCGGCGATCGTCCCCCGTCGCAGCGCGAAGTCGTCCCACACCGACCGGCCCCGGCCGCCCGTCTCGAGGGAGCCCTCCGTCTGGAAGGCGCTCTGCGCCAGTCCGATGCGCAGGCCCGGCGGCAGGAGCCCGCCCAGCTCGCGCGGATCGTCGAAGCGCGCGGCCTCGACGCGCACCTCCCGCCGATCGCGCCCGCGGGCCTCGTCTTCGCGCATTCCACTGTCCTCCGGATCTGATCGACGGGTATATTCTCGCGGAAGCGCTCTCCCGGATCTCCCCGACTCCCCCGACCGGCCGAGACGCCTCCTCCGGATGGTGTACATCCGGGAACAGTGGTGCGGCGCGCTTGACAGCTCCCCCCTGCCCCCGTGCAATGGACGCATCGTGAAATCGGGCGTCGACGTGGCAGTACCGGGGGGTTCACCGGTCGTGCCGGTGCCCCGACTCCGCCGATCCCCGCGGCGCACGGCCGCCCTGCTGCTGGTGCTCCTCGCGGCCGTCGCCTCCGTCTCCGGGCTGGCCGCTCCGGCCGCGCAGGCCGCCGCTCTCGCGATCACCGCTCCCGCCTCCGGCGCGGTCCTCAGCACGGGAGCGACGACGGTCACCGGCACGGCGACGGCCGGGGACCAGGTGCAGATCGGGCTCCGCGGCGGCGGCGACCCCCTCTGCATCACCACCGCGGGCCCCGACGGCGGCTGGAGCTGCGCCGTCTCCCTCGACGACGGCCCGGCGACCCTGGTCGCGGTGGAGCTCCTCGCCGGCGGCGGGACCACCTCGGCCGCCGTCCCGATCGCCGTCCTCAGCGCCCCCGTCATCGAGTCGGTCGACGGCTCGGCGACCTCCGCGGGCTCGGTCCGCGGCACGGCCTACCCCGGCGCGAGCGTCGCCGCGGTCTCGAACGGCGGCGCCGCGTGCCTGGCCACCGCCGACTCCGGCGGCGCGTGGTTCTGTCAGCTCGCCCCCACTCCGGCGCCGGGCAGCTACCGCGTCACCGCCACGCAGACCGCCTCCTTCGCCGGCAGCGCCGCCTCGCCGGCCAGCGCGCCGGTGACCCTCGTGGTCGACACCGCTGCTCCTGCCGCCCCCGCCCTCACCTCGCCGTCGGACGGGGCCGCCCTGCCGCTCAGCGGCGCGTCCTACTCCGGGACGGGCGTGGACGGCACTCGCGCCTACGTGTACGTCGACCGGGTCAACACCTGCGACGCGGCGGTCAGCGGAGGCGCCTGGAGCTGCACCGGCGGCACGATCACGGCGGGCGCGCACCGGGTCTCCGCCATCGCCGGGGACAGCGCCGGCAACTACAGCCCGCCGAGCCCCTGGATCGACGTGACCTTCCCGGCGGCGACGACCGCTCCCACCGGCACGCCCAGCGCGACGACGCCGGCCGCCCCCGGAGCCGCGGCCACCGCGCCCGGGGCCGCCGCGTCTCCCGCTCCGAGCAGTGCGGCGCCGACCGCGTCCCCGTCGCCCGTCCGCCCCGGAGAGGCCGCGCCCGCGCCCGAGGACGAGCCGACCGCCGAGCCCACGGCAGCACCGGTCCCGGCTCCCGACCAGGACGGCGGTGACGTGCCGCCGCAGCCCGCCCCCGACGCCGGATCGGAGCCGGGCGGCTGGAGCGCGGCGACCGGGATGACCACCGCGCTGTCCGCCGGATCGCCCGTCGTCTCGATGGCCGACTGGATGCGCTCCCTCGCGCTCGCTCTGCTCTCGCTCGCCCTGGTCGTCGTGCCGGCCCGCCTCGCCGCGGCCGGGCGGGCGCCCCGCGCCGAGCGCAGCTGGCACCTCACGGGCCGCAATCGCGCCGCCGTCGAGTACGACGACAAGCCGGACACCGGTCCCGCCTCGCCGCGCCTGATGGTCGTCGGGATGGTCGGCTGCGCAGCCGGGCTCGTCCT
>NZ_PSUU01000084.1:0-4100 GCF_002932015.1 Rathayibacter sp. AY1H3 | reverse complement strand
CTGTCGCGAGAGCGGGAGGCGATCGGCGAAGGGCAGTGACATCCGGGGCTCATTTCGTGACGGGGGCCGCGAGGACCGCTGTCGCGGGCCTTCGACGGCATCGGCGGGACAGCGCGTGGCGGCGGGCCGGCCGGGCACGAGCCGCCTACCCTGGAAAACATGGCCAGATCCCATCTCACTCTAGCCGCGCTGGCCACCTCGGCCGTCGAGGGCCTCGACGTCCGCTCCGCGCGCCCCTTCACCTCCTCGACGCACGGCGACTTCGACTCCGCCCTGCTGACGACGCGCGAGGGCGCCCGCCTCGTCGTGCGCGTGCCCACGTCCGCGCTCGCGGAGCAGGAGCAGCTCGGCGACCTCGTCGCGCTCCGGGCGCTGACCGCCGGCATCCGCAGCCGCCTGCCCTTCGATCTGCAGGAGAGCGTCGGGCAGACGCCGTTCGACGGCACCCGCGCGGTCGTCTACGAGTACCTCGAGGGAGATCGCGTCCTCATCGACGACGTGGCCGCGCAGAGCGGGCTCGCGGACTCGATCGGCCGGGCCGTCGGGGCGATCCACTCGCTCCCGGTGTCGTTCGTCCAGGAGGCGGGCCTGCCGATCGCGACCGCGCGCGACAGCGTGAACGAGACGGTCGCGGTGATCGAGCGCGCGGCCGACACCGGCCACGTCCCGGCGGCGCTCGTCGCGCGCTGGGAGTCGGCCTCCTCCGACGAGGCGCTCTGGCAGTTCGACCCGACCGTGGTGAACGGCGCGATGACCGCCGACTCCTTCCTCCGCTCCGGCGACGTCGTCGCGGCCGTGCTCGGCTGGGCGGCGCTGCGGGTCGGCGACCCGGCGCGCGACCTGCACTGGCTGCTGAGCGCCCCGGGCTCCGAGACGGCGCTCTCCGCCTACTCCCGGATGCGCGCGGGAGCAGTGGACCGCACGATCCGCCAGCGCGCCCAGCTCTACGCCGAGCTCGAGCTCGCCCGCTGGCTGCTGCACGGCACCGAGACCGACGACTCCGCCATCGTGGACGACGCGGTCGCCATGCTCGACACGCTGGTCGACAGCGTGCTCGGCGACCTCTCCGCGCCCCTCTCGACCGACACCGGCCCGGTGCTGGCGGTCTCAGAGGTCGAGGAGCTGCTCAACCGCACGCCGGGAGCCCGCACGGGCTCTTCCGCTCACGGCCGCGGGCTCGCTCCCGTCGCCGAGGAGAGCGACTCCGCGAGCTCGCGCTCGGAGTAGAACCGCTCGGGCCGCAGCACGAGGTCGTCGGCGACGAAGTAGAACACGGCGTCGACGCTCTCGAGCGGCACCCCCCGCCAGCGCGAGTAGGCGAGCCGGTACAGCGCGAGTTGGAACTGCTTGAGCTCGAGGTCGGCGGGGTCCTTCGGCGCCCGCCCGGTCTTCCAGTCGACGATCTGCACGCCGTCCTCCGTCGGGTACACCGCGTCGAGCTTGCAGACGACGACGTGGCCTGCGAGCTGGAGGTGGATCTCGATCTCGACCGCCTCCGGGCGCCGGTCGGCCCACTCCGAGCGCTCGAAGGTGGCGATCAGGGCGTCGAGCCGCTCCTGCTCGACGCTCGCGGGGCCGGCGTCGTCGAGCTCGTCGGGGAAGGTGTCGACCGCCTCCGCCCCGCCCTGGACGCCGAAGCGGTTCTCGACCCAGGAGTGGAAGGTCGTGCCGAGCCGGGTCTGCCGGTAGGGGCGCTCCGGCATCGGCCGGCGCAGCTGCGCCGCGACCTCGTCCGGCGTGCTGACGATGTCCTTGAACCGGGAGGCGGGGATGCGGGTGGGCAGCGGCGTGCGCTCGCCCCCGGCCAGCCGCACCGCCCGCTCGGCGAGCAGCAGGCGGATGTCGTCGCCGCGCGCCCCGAGCAGAGCGGGCTCGGCGCTGCGGACCCGGGCGGCGGCGGCGCGGACCCGGTCGCCGCGGGAGCCGAGCGGATCGTGGGGCCAGCGGAACGTGCGCGGGGCCCGCTCGAGCGGGTTCTCCTCGTTCGCGGGCTCGGTCGGCAGCGGCGGGATCGTGCCGGCCTCCTCGAGGTCGCGGAGGAAGACGCCCGGTCCGCGCGGCTTGGCCTGGCCGGCCCACCACGAGCCGCTGAGCAGGAGGTGGTGACGCGCCCGCGTGACGGCCACGTAGGCGAGACGCCGCTCCTCCGCCTCGTTGCGCTCGCGGAGGGTGTCGCCGAACGCTCCGATCGCGTCGACGACCTCCTTCTGCGTGCTGCAGCCGCGCCAGGCGAGATCGGGGAGCTCGGCGGCGTCGCCGCGGAACGCGTAGGGCATCGCGCCCAGTCTGACCCACCCGCGGAAGCCCTCGACCGGCGTGCCGGGGAGCTCGCCGTCGACCATCCGCGGGACGGCGACGAGGTCCCACTCCAGACCCTTGGAGCCGTGGATCGTCAGCAGCTGCACCGTCCCCGGCTCCGGGTCCTCCGGTCGCGGGGCCAGGCCGTCGCGCTTGTCCGCGAGGACGAGCCAGCGGAGGAATCCGCGGAGGGAGGAGCCGGTGCCGGCGCCGCGGTCGTCCGTCTGCAGGTACCCGGCCACCGCCTCGCGGAAGGCCTCGAGGTTGGCGCGGCCGTCCCCGCGCGACTCGTTCGCCTCGACCTCGATGTCCAGGCCCAGCTCCTGCTCGACCAGGGTGACGAAGTCGAGGAGGTCGAGCCCGGCCCGGGCGCGCAGCCGGGCGAACAGGGCGCCCGCCTCGTGCAGGCGCCGCAGGCCCTCGGCGCTGAATCCGCCGAGCGCGGAGTGGTCGATCCGCCCGTCGTCGCCGGGGCGGCGCGCCGCGATGAAGTCGAGGGCCTCGACGATCGAGCCGCCCTCGCCCTCGGTGACGGACGCGCGCATCCGCTCGCGCACCTCCTCCGGGAGCAGCCGGTGGGCGTGGTCGCGCGCCGCGAGCCACGAGGCGAGGTCGCGCAGCGCCTTGAGGTCGCGGACGCCCAGACGCCAGCGGGCGCCGGCCAGGAGGCGGACGAGCTCGCTGCCGGCGGCCGGGTCCTCGACCACGGTGAGCGCGGCGACGAGGTCGGCGATCTCGGGCTGCCGCAGCAGGCCCCCGATGCCGAGGATGTGGTACCGGACGCCGTGCTTCGCCAGCGCGGCGGCGAAGCGGTCCATGTGCGCGCGCACCCGGAAGAGCACCGCGGCCGACGGCGGCTCGGCGTTCTCGCGCAGTTGCCCGGCGAACCAGGCGGCGACGTCGTCCGCCTCCTCCTCGATCGTCTCGGGGAAGGTGAGCTCGACCGGGTGCTCGGAGGCCTGAGGCCCCGCGCTCAGCGTGTCGACCGCGACCGCGCTCCCCGCCGACAGCGGCTCCACGATCGCGTTCGCGGCGGTCAGCACGCGGCGGCCGTTGCGCCAGCTCGTGCTGAGGGAGAAGCGGCCCGCTCCCCCGAAATCGGTGCCGAAGCGGCCGAGCCCCTCGGCGCTCGCACCGCGCCAGCCGTAGATCGACTGGTGCGGGTCGCCCACGGCCATCACTCCCTGCCCGGCGAAGAGCCGCGAGAGGAGGCGGGTCTGCAGCACGGAGGTGTCCTGGTACTCGTCGAGGAGCACCACCCGGTACCTCGCGCGGTGCTCGTCCACGATCCGCGGCACCCTGTCGACGATCCGCAGCGCGAGGGCCACCTGGTCCGAGAACTCGACGAAGCCGCGCTCGGCCTTCGCCTCCTGGAACCGCTCGGCGAGCGCCGTCAGCACCGGCAGCGCGCCCACGGCCTGCAGCGCCTTCTCGAGCTCGCGGTAGAGCCCCGAGCCGCTGCCTCCACGCGGGAGCTCGCCCAGGCGGAGGAAGTCCTCGGCGAACGCGGCGACCGCGGCCGGATCGGCGAGGTTGTCGGCGAGGTCGTGCGCGAGCGAGACGACGAGGTCGGTCAGCCGGTCGATGCCCGCCTCCACCTCGAGGATGCGCGGATCGGCCGTGTCGGCCACGACTCCCCGCGCGAGATGCCAGGCGGAGGCCTCGGAGAGCACGGTCGCGTCCCCCTCGCGGCCGATCAGGGCCGCGTTGTCGCGGAAGATCGTGTTCGCGAAGGCGTTGTAGGTCGAGACGGTGGCGGCCTCGAACGGGTCGGGCGCCGACTGCCCGGGCGCGAGCGGGAG
>NZ_PSUU01000083.1:0-4496 GCF_002932015.1 Rathayibacter sp. AY1H3 | reverse complement strand
GACCGCGAGGTCGGGGCGCCCGCCCGTCACGGCCGTCACCGTCGCGGCGGACGCGCCCAGCAGACGCACCCGTCCGGCGCCGTGCGCGCGCACCCGCGCCTCCCACGCCGCGTCGTCCTCGACCACGACGGCGCCTGCCGCCTCGTCGAGACCGGCGGCGAGCTGCGGAGGCAGCGCCACGGCGCTCGAGACGACCACCCGTGCCTGCGCGGTCGCCGCCGCGACGGCCACCCGCACGAGCGAGCCCAGCGGCTCCCCGGCGGCCAGGCGCACCAGCACGGCGGAGTCGTAGGGCAGGCGGCGGAAGACGTTGCGCTCCGCCTCCAGCCCCGTCAGGTCGCGAGGAGCACCCGCGGCCCACGCCGCCGCGCAGCTGCGCGCCGTCCGCTCCACCGCGGCGTGCTCCTCCGCCGGGAGCTCCGCGCGCGACGCGGCGAGCAGGCGGGCGGCCGGTCCGACGACCGGAGCGGTCGCCTCCGACGACGCCGCGGTCCACGAGCCCAGGCCGAGCAGGTAGTCCGGCCCGCCCGCCTTGGTGCCCGGGCCGACCGCCGACTTCTTCCAGCCGCCGAACGGCTGGCGCTGCACGATCGCCCCGGTGATCCCGCGGTTCACGTAGAGGTTGCCCGCCTCGATCCCGTCGAGCCAGGTGCCGATCTCCTCCGGGTCGAGCGCGTGCAGGCCCGAGGTGAGCCCGTAGTCGACCTCGTTGACGATCGCGATCGCCTCGTCGAGGGTCGCCGCCGTCATGATCCCGAGGATCGGCCCGAAGTACTCGGTGCGGTGGAACTCGGAGCCGCGGCGCACGCCGTCGCGGACGCCGGGGCTCCACAGGCGTCCGGAGTCGTCGAGGCTCCGCGGCTGCAGCAGCCAGGTCTCACCGGCGCCGAGCCGGGTCAGGCCGCGCAGCAGCTTGCCGCCGGCGGGTTCGATCACCGGCCCCATCCGCGTCGCGGGGTCGGTCGGGTAGCCGACCGTGAGGGAGGAGACCGCGTCGAGCAGCTGCGCACGGAACCGCTTCGAGCGCGCGACGGAGCCGACCAGCACCACGAGCGAGGCTGCGGAGCACTTCTGGCCCGCGTGCCCGAAGGCGCTCGCCACGACGTCCTTCACCGCCAGGTCGAGGTCGGCCGAGGGGGTGACCACGATCGCGTTCTTGCCGCTCGTCTCGGCGAGTAGCGGGAGGTCGTTCCGGAAGGAGCGGAACAGCTCCGCCGTCTCGTAGGCGCCGGTGAGGATCACGCGGTCGACCTGCGGGGAGGCGATCAGGTCGCGCCCCAGCTCCTCCTCCGGCAGGCGGAGCAGGCGCAGGGCCTCGCGGGGCACGCCCGCCGCCCACAGCGCCTCGGCCACCACCGCGCCGCAGCGCGCGGTCGGTCCGGCGGGCTTGAGCACCACGGCGGAGCCGGCCGCGAGCGCCGCGAGGACGCCGCCGGCCGGGATCGCGACCGGGAAGTTCCACGGCGGAGCGACCAGGGTCAGCGCGGCCGGGTGGAAGCGGGCGCCGTCGACCGCGTCGAGCTCGAGGGCGCGCTCGGCGTAGTAGTGGGCGAAGTCCACGGCCTCCGAGACCTCGGGGTCGCCCTGGTCGAGGGTCTTGCCGCCCTCGGCCGCCATGACCTCGAGCAGCTCGGCGCGGCGCGCCTCCAGCTCGTCGCCGGCGCGGTGCAGGATGCGGGCGCGCTCCTCGGCCGGGACGTCGCTCCAGCCGCTGCCGCGGGCGCCGGAGAGCACCGACTCCAGCTCGTCGAGGGTGCCGATCGTGGCGGCCTCGATCGCGTCGGCGCCGGCCCGGGAGGAGGGGACGCGCGCGAGGATCGCCTGCGCCCACTCGCGGTTCGCGGCGACGGACGGGTCGGTGTCGGGGGTGCTGCGGAAGTCGCCCGGTCCCGGGCGGCCGCTCGCGGCGAACCGGTCGGGCACGCGGTGCGCCGGGGGGACGGCCCCGTCGAGGGCGGCGACGGAGGCGCGGAACCGCTCCTCCTCCCTCGCGAAGAGCGCCGGGTCGGCCTCGAGCTCGAAGACGGCCGACATGAAGTTCTGGCTCGACGCGCCCTCCTCCAGCCGGCGGATCAGGTAGGCGATCGCCACGTCGAACTCGGCCGGCGCGACGACCGGCGTGTAGAGCAGGAGCGAGCCGACCGTGCGGCGCACCGCCTCCGCCTGGCCCTGTGCCATGCCGAGGAGCATCTCGTACTCGATCCCCTCGCGGACGCCGCGGGTGCCGGCGAGCAGCCACGAGTACGCGACGTCGAAGAGGTTGTGCCCGGCGACGCCGACCCGCACGTTGCGGATCCGCTCCGGGTGCAGCGCGTAGTCGACGACGCGCTTGTAGTTCGTGTCGGAGTCCTGCTTGCTGCTCCAGGTCGCCAGCGGCCAGCCGTGGACCGAGGCCTCGACCTGCTCCATCGGCAGGTTCGCGCCCTTGACCAGGCGCACCTTGATGCCGGCGCCACCGCGGGCCCGGCGGGCGGCGCTCCACTCCTGCAGGCGGATCATCGCCGAGAGCGCGTCCGGCAGGTAGGCCTGCAGCACGATGCCGGCCTCGAGACCGAGGAACTCCGGTCGGTCGAGGATGCGGGTGAAGACCGCGATGGTGAGGTCGAGGTCCTTGTACTCCTCCATGTCGAGGTTGATGAACTTCTGCGGCGAGGACGCGGCGGCCCGGGCGAACAGCGGCGCCAGCTCCTCCACGATGTCGTCGACCGCGGCGTCGAAGGCCCACGGGTTGTGCGGGGCGGTGCTCGAGGAGACCTTGATCGAGACGTAGTCGACGTCGTTGCGGGCGAGGAGCCGGTGCGTCCCCTCCAGGCGGCGGTGGGCCTCCTCGCGGCCGAGGACGGCCTCGCCGAGCAGGTTCATGTTGAGCCGGACGCCGTCGCGGCGGATCGCGGCGATGGCCGGGCCCAGGCGCGAGTCGGTCGCGTCGATGATCAGGTGGCCGACCATCCGTCGCAGCACCCGGCGCGCGATCGGCACCACGACGTCCGGGAGGAGCGGCGCCATGACGCCGCCGAGGGCGACCGCGCCGCGCATCGGAGCAGGGAGGAAGGACGGCACGCCGCCCGCGATCGCCTTCAGCGCCGCCGCCGCGACGCGGGTGTCCTCGGGGCGGACGACGCCGTCGACGAAGCCGACCGTGAAGTCCAGGCCGGCCGGGTCCTTCAGCACGCCCGCCAGCTGCGCCCCGGAGGCGTCGATCGGGATCGCGGACGCCTCGCGCAGCCAGCGCCGCACCAGCGCGACGCTCTCGTCGACCAGGCGGGGATCGATCGAATCGGTGGACGGGCCGTCGGCGGCGGGGCCGGTGGCGAGAGCGGGGCTGGCGAGATCCGTCATGGTGCGGTCCTTCTGCTCTGAGGTGGGTGCCTTCAGTATTCGACCGGCTACCGTTGAGCAGAAGCGACCGTTCCTTACCGGTACCGGTCAGCTCAGCTGAACGATCGGAGAGACGCCGTGCTCGATGTCCGCCGCCTGGTCCTGCTCCGCGAGGTGGCCATCCGCGGCACTCTCGCCGCCGCGGCCGAGGCCCTCGCCTACAGTCCCTCCGCCGTCTCGCAGCAGCTCGCCGTGCTCGAGCGCGAGGCCGGCGTCGAGCTGCTGCGGAAGGCGGGCCGGCGCGTGCAGCTCACACCCCAGGCCGAGATCCTGGTCGAAGCGGCCGGCGAGGTGATGGCCCTGCTCGAGCGGGCGGAGGCGGCGCTCGCGGCCTCGGGGGAGTCGGTGACCGGGCGGGTGCGCGTCGCGGTGTTCCAGTCGGCCGCGCTCGCGCTCATGCCGGGCGCGCTCCGGGCCGTCGCCGACCGCTTCCCGGAGGTGCGGATCGAGATGGTGCAGCGCGAGCCGGAGGGCGCTCTGCACGAGACGTCGTGGGCGCGGGAGTTCGACCTCGTCGTCGCCGAGCAGTACCCCGGCCACTCGACCTCCTGGCTGCCCGGACTGGTGCGCAGCGACCTGACGACCGACGCGATCCGCCTCGCCGTGAGCCGCGACTCCGCCGTCGTCGACCTCGCCTCGGCCCGCGACTCCGCCTGGGTGATGGAGCCGCGCGGTACCGCGAGCCGCCACTTCGCCGAGCAGACCTGCCGGGTCGCGGGCTTCGAGCCGGACGTCCGCTTCGAGACCGCCGACCTGCAGGCGCAGATCCGACTCGCCGCCTCCGGCCACGCCGTCGCCCTGATGCCCGACCTGGTCTGGGCGGGCGAGGCGCCGGACTGCCGCCTCCTCGAGCTGCCCGGCACGCCCCGTCGCACGATCTTCACCGCCCAGCGCGAGGCGCAGCTGGCGTCGCCGGCCGTGCGGGTGTTCCGGGAGTGCCTGGCGGAGGTGGCGGGGCGTTTCGCGTGAGGCTGCGGGCGTGCGGGGGTGCGTGAGGCGGGGCGGTGCGGTTCGGGTGAGCGGGGGCGTGGTGATGCGGCGGCCAGTGGGGGTGGTCCAGTCGGCGGTGCCGTCGGGGTGGAGGACGTAGGTCCAGCGGTCGCCGTGCCGCACGTGGT
>NZ_PSUU01000082.1:0-5047 GCF_002932015.1 Rathayibacter sp. AY1H3 | reverse complement strand
TCCGCCGCCCGGACACCGCCCTCACCGCGGTGTCCGGCCGGGGAGGCGGCGCCTCGGAGGGGAGGAGCGGAGCGCAGGACGCGGTCGGCCGGCGCTTCCCGATCAGGCCCGGTGGGCGCCGTGCCCGTCGCGTGGAGGAGCGGTGCGGATCGAGTCCGTCCGGACGTCCGGCTCGATGCTGCCCGCGGCCAGGTCGGCCCCGGCGCGCGCGGCCAGCTGCGGGTCCGTGCGGCGCAGCTCCTCCGCGCTGTCCTCGGCCGCGAGGTCGTGCGCCTCCTGCATGGCCGACTTCGCGCGCAGCGGCGGGGTCTTGAGGAACCACGAGAGGACGAAGGCCAGCAGGACCACGCCCAGCGCGACCTGGAACACGGTCACGGTCGCGTCGTTGAACCCGGTCAGGAACGGGGCCGACAGGGCGCGCTCCGCGGTGTTCAGGAACGAGGTGTCCCCGTCGAGCGCGGAGCCGATCGCCGCGGTGTCCTGCGACTGCAGCAGCTTCAGGATCCCGGCGTTGGCCGGGTCCGCGGCGACGGCGGGGTCGGTGACGGCCCGCTGCAGATCCGCCGCGAGCGCCGGGTTCTTGAAGGCCGCGGCGATGGTGTCGGGGATCCGGCTGAACAGCACCGAGAAGATCACGGCGGTGCCCAGGGTGCCGCCGATCTGGCGGAAGAACGTGGAGGCGCTGGTCGCGACTCCCATGTTCGCCACGTCGACCGAGTTCTGCGAGGCCAGGGTGAGGGTCTGCATCATCTGCCCGAGCCCGAGGCCCAGCATCAGCATCCCGCCCATCATGAAGATCACCGGCTTGTCGATCGTCACGAAGGTGAAGTAGAAGAACGCGGCCGACATCAGGAACGTGCCGACGATCGGGAAGGCGCGGTAGCGGCCCGTGCGCGAGATGATCTGACCCGAGACGATCGAGGCGATCATCAGGCCGAGGATCATCGGCAGCATCAGGAAGCCGGACTCGGTCGGCGTGGCGCCGTTCACCAGCTGCAGGTACAGCGGGATCGCCATCATGCCGCCGAACATGCCGAAGCCGACGAGGACGCCCAGCACGGTCGCCATCGAGAAGGTCGGCGAGCGGAAGAGCTTGAGGGGGATGAGCGCGTCGTCGCCCATCATCCGCTCGGCCGCGATGAAGCCGATGACGCCCAGCGCGCCGACGATGTAGCAGACCCACGCGATCGGCGAGCCCCAGCCCCACTCGCGGCCCTGCTCGGCGATCAGCAGCAGCGGTCCCGCGGCGATGACGACGAGGGAGGCGCCCCACCAGTCGATCCGCACCGAGCGCTTGCCGGCGGGCTTGGGCAGGTGGAGGAACCGCACGACGATGAAGAGCGCGACGGCGCCGATCGGGAGGTTGATCAGGAAGACCCAGCGCCAGCCGGTGATGAAGAGGATCTCGGGCGTGCCGGCGAGCAGGCCGCCGATGAGCGGTCCGACGACGCTGGAGATCCCGAAGACGGCCAGGAAGTAGCCCTGGTACTTGGCGCGCTCGCGCGGGGGCAGGATGTCGCCCATCACCGTGAGCGCGAGCGACATGAGCCCGCCGGCGCCGAGGCCCTGCACGGCGCGGAAGCCCGCGAGGCCGAGCATCGAGGTCGAGAAGCCGGCGAGCGTCGAGCCGATCAGAAACAGCACGATCGCGATCAGGTAGAGCGGGCGGCGTCCGAAGATGTCGGAGAGCTTGCCGTAGATCGGCGTCGCGATAGTCGAGACGATCAGGTAGGCGGTGGTCACCCACGCCTGCTGCGAGAGGCCGTCGAGGTCGTCCGCGATGGTGCGCATCGAGGTGCCGACGATGGTCTGGTCGAGCGAGGAGAGGAACATCCCCGCCATCAGGCCGAAGATGACGAACAGGATCTGCCGGTGCGACATCACGGCGCCGGACGGCGTCGAGGTCGGAGCGGATGGAGCGGAGGCGGAGTCGGCCACGGTGGTCCCCTTGTCTGGCGGACGCGTCCAGGCACGGCGATCCGCCGCAAACGTTGCGTGCTGCGCAAAGTTACACCGCGTGCGGAGAGCGCGACAGAGCGTCCGGCGAGCCTGAACGGGATCTCAGGGCCGCCGTGCCGGGGCCGTGCCTCAGGCCGGAGCGGGGACCGCCTCGTCCGCCCAGCCGGCCTCGCGGAGCGCTGCGCGGGCCTCGGCTCGGGCCGAGTACGGCGTGCGCACGCCGAGGATGTCGCGGTAGTTCTGGTGCCCGGGGCCGGCCCAGAGGATGGCGTCGCCCTCGTGCGCCAGGGACACGGCGACGCGGATGGCGCGCTTGGGGTCGTCGACCTCGTGGATCTCGGCGTCCGGACGTGCGGCGCGGGCGGCCTCGACGAGGGTGCGCCGGATCGAGGCCGGGTCCTCGAAGCGCGGGTGGTGGTCGGTGACGATCAGCACGTCGCTGCCCAGGACGGCGGCTTCGGCCATCGCCGGGCGCTTGAGCGCGTCCCGGTCGCCGTCGGCGCCGAACACCATGACCACGCGGCCGGGAGTGACCTCGCGGACGGCCTCCAGGGTGCGGGCGAAGGCGTCGGCGCTGTGTCCGAAGTCGACGTACACCGTGGGGCCGCGGTTGCCGGAGACGCGCTCGGTGCGGCCGGGGAGGGAGGCGTCCACTCCGCCGTCGCGGTGCAGCGCGGCGCGGATCTCGCCGATCGGCCGACCGGACTCGATCAGCATCACGATCGCCAGACCGGCGTTGGCGGCCATGTGGGTGCCGATGATCGGCACGGAGGTCGTGATGGCACGGCCCTCGCGGTTCCCGATCCGGAAGCGGGTGCGGCCGAACTCCTGCTCGAGCACCGTCACGGTCCAGTCGGCGTCGACGCCCGGGAGGGAGGTGATCGTGGTGACCGGCACGCCGGCGACCTCGACGAGGCGCGCGCCCGCGGGGGAGTCGAGCGAGACGACGGCCCGGCGCGCGCGATCGGGCTGGAACAGCTGGGCCTTCTCGTCGAAGTAGGTGTCCATGTCGCCGTAGTCGTCGAGGTGGTCGTGGCTGAGGTTCGTGAAGCCGGCGACGTCGAAGACCACGCCGTCGACGCGGTGGCGGGTGAGCGCCTGGGCGCTGACCTCGATCGCGGCCGCGCCGACGCCCTCCTCCTCCATGCGGGCGACGAGCGCGTGCAGCTCCGTCGCCTCCGGGGTGGTCAGGCCGCTGGTCACCGAGGTGTCGCCGATGTGGCGCTCCGCGGTCGAGCTGAGGCCGGGCACGACGCCGAGCTGGCGGAGGATCCCCTCGAGCATGTGGACGGTCGACGTCTTGCCGTTGGTGCCGGTCACGCCGAGCAGCACGGGGGAGCGCTCGGCCGTCCCGTAGACGGCGGCGGCGACGGCGCCCAGGCGGGAGCGGGGGTCGTCGACCACGAGGACGGGCAGACCGGTCGCGCGCGCGGCGTCGGCGCCCGCGGTGTCGGTCAGCACGGCGGAGGCGCCGCGGGCCACGGCCTGCTCGACGAACTCGGCCCCGTGGCGGTTGACCCCGGGCAGGGCGACGAAGAGGTCGCCGGGCTCGACGTCGGAGGCGATCAGCGTCACTCCGCTGATCTCGGCCGTCAGGCCGCCCTCGTCGCCGATCTCGAGCGTCCGAGCGAGGGCGGCGAGAGGGACGGAGGGTGCGGTGAGGGGTCGGAGCATGGGGTCCTTCCATCGACGGCTCCGTGGGGGGCCGTGCAGCCGAGGGGGCGGTCGCACGCGGAGTCGTGGCTGTCACTCAAGCTAGGGGGTCTGCTTATGTGAATCCTTAGAGGATATGCGCGACCCGCGTGGAGGGGCACGGGTGGACAGAACCGATCGCCGGTGCTTCAGCAGATGCGCAGGAACGGGTCTGTCTAGGCTCGGAGGATGACGTCGAACGAGAACGAGCCGACCGATGGGCGCCCCGTCCGCCGCCGAGCCCTGGTCATCGGGGGTGTGGCCGCCGCGGCGGGCCTGACCGCGCTGGGGGTCGGAGCCGCCATCGGGAACGGAGCGCCGGCGCCCTCGTCGACCCCCTCGACGGCGCCGCCCGCTCCGTCGCCCTCCGCGGCCGCGACCACCTCGACGCCCACGGCGGTGCCGACCGCCACTCCGACTCCCACACCCACTCCCACCGCCTCCGGGATCGACCTCACCGCGCAGTCCGTCGACGACCCGGCGAGCACCTGGGTCGTCGTCAACAAGCTGCGGACGCTCGCGCCGGTCGACTACGTCCCCGCCGACCTGACCTTCCCCGACGTGCCCTACGTCAACCGGCAGCCGATGCGCCAGGCGACCGCGGACGCCCTCGTCCCGCTCTTCGCCGCCGCCCGCTCCGAGGCCGGCCTCTCGCTGGCGGTGCAGAGCGCCTACCGCTCCTACGACACCCAGGTCAGCGTCTACGCGGGCTGGGTGTCCTCGCGCGGGCAGGCGGGAGCGGATGCGACGAGTGCGCGCCCGGGGCACAGCGAGCACCAGACCGGCTGGGCGGTCGACGTGGTGGGAGCGTCGGGCGCGTGCGCGCTCGAGATCTGCTGGGGCGACACTCCGGAGGGGCAGTGGGTCGGCGCCAACGCCCATCGCTTCGGCTTCCTCGTGCGCTACAAGCCCGACGCCACTCCGATCACGGGGTACGAGTCGGAGCCGTACCACCTGCGGTACGTCGGGACCCAGCTCTCCGGGTACCTGCACGACTCCGGCATCGAGACGCTCGAGCGCGCCTTCGGCCTTCCGGATGCGCCCGATTACGCACCGGGGACCACTTCCTAGGCGGTCTAGCGATCACAGACGGACACGATCGGGCGTGACACGCGCCGCTCGTTACCGTACTGTTATTCGGAGCGCTTTCGGAGGCCCGTCTGACGGATCTCCCACCCCCGCCTGGTGACATAGCCGCTTCCCCTGCTCCCGAGCCCGGTCCCCCGCCGAGCCGCCGACCCGTGAGACCTCTCTGTGCCCCCTCGCTCCACCCGCTCCACCCTGCCCGCCGACCACCCCGTGATCTGGTCGGGATTGTCGACCGCGACGCTGCCCTCGGCCCCGCCGAAGCGGACGGTGGCGACCGAGTCCAGGTTCGATCCCTCGAGCGTCACGC